>CAMBYS010000031.1 GCA_945872165.1 uncultured Clostridia bacterium
CAATCCGGCTGCACCGGAAAAAAGCATACCAGTCAGACAGATGAGTGCCGGCATGGTACATAATATGGCATGGTTTCTGCATTCCAATACGGATGTGGCAGTGCTGACTATTTTTCAGTCTCTGACTTCGGTTGCGATTTATTCGGTCTATCAAATGCCTGCAAAGGCACTGAAAAACATTACAACCAGTATCATGAGCGGTATGGAGGCCGGATTTGGAAATCTGCTTGTGGAAGAGAAGGAGGACAGCGTACGGCGGCGCTTTGATCTGTATGTTCTGGTAAACAACAGCATATCTGTGGCGCTGTTTTCCACGGCATTGGTAATGATTATGCCGTTTATCCATATTTATACCCGGCATTTTACCGATGCGGATTATATTAGTCCTGCAATTGGCTTTTTTGTCCTGCTGGCGGAGATGCTGTACTGCATGCGTCATCCGTATCACGATGTGGTAACAGCGGCGGGACATTTTAAGCAGACACAGAGCAGTGCCATCATTGAGGCGGCGCTGAATATCGGGCTTTCGATTGCGCTGGCGGTGACCATTGGCATTCCCGGTGTGGCATTTGCAACTGTTGTTGCAATGGCATATCGGATCTGCTATCTTGCGGTATATCTGCACCGGAATCTGATCCACTATCCGCTGCAGTATACGGTAAAAAAAATGCTGGCGGCTCTGCTGCAGATCGTGCTGATTCTGCTTGTCAACCGGTATATCAGCTGGATGGACATTCCGAATTATTTTGTATGGTTTGGCTATGCGGTTCTGTGTCTGGTGAGCGCAGTGCTGATTGTCGCAATGCTGGATTTCCTGCTGTTCCGCGAGGATACAAAGGCAGCCTGCGGTGCGCTGAGCCGGATCATCAGGCGGAAGAAACGGTAAAGCTGAAGATACCGTGGAAATGGACAATATATCTGGTTCCGGCACTGCCGAGCTGGAAACAGGTTTGATATAGATATCCTATACAAAGGGGAGATTGGATGAAAACAAGAAAATGGTTCCGTTCGGCCATCTGTGTGACACTGGCGGCCAGCATGGTATTTGCCAATGCGCTGGCAGTGGTTGATCCGGATGCCGATTACGGAAACAGCAAATTAATATCCAAAAAAGAGTACGCGATTGCACCAGGAATCACGGAAACGGATATTATCCTGAACAATGAAAAGGGCACCAATCAGAACAAGGGATATGTCATGGAAATTGACCTGTCCAATCCCAATGTCAGCATCAAAGCGGGCTATAAGGATTATGACGGCAGTTCCTGGGGCATGCAGAACTGTCCGGATCAGGCAGCGGCAGCAGAAAAGCAGCTGAAGAAGACGGACAGCAATGCAAATGTTGTGGGTATTGTCAATGCGAATTTCTACAACATGGCAACCGGTGCGCCGTATGGCCCGCTGGTTATGAATGGAACCGTTTATCATGGCACAGATGCAGGATATAACTATTTTGCGATTCTGGATGATGGTACGGCAGAAATCCGCAGCGCATCTACGCCAATCGGCAGCAATGTTGTCGAGGCGATGGGCGGCAGCACCATCCTTGTCAAGAATGGCCAGAATGTTGTAGCTGGACAGGATGCCTATACGGTTGAACGCAATCCGAGAACAGCAGTCGGCATCAAGGCGGACGGTTCTGTCGTACTGTTTGTCAATGATGGCCGTCAGTCTCCGACCTCCACCGGTATGTCGATGTCTGAGGTCGCTGATACAATGATCGGTCTGGGATGTGTATCCGTACTCAATCTGGACGGCGGCGGTTCGACGACATTTGCTTCGGAGCGCGAAGGCTCCGGTGAGCTTACTGTCAAGAATTCCCCCTCTGACGGCGTAGCACGTCTGGTTTCCGGCACGCTGATGGTTGTATCTACGGCGAAGCCAAGCGGCGAATTTGACCATGCAGCCGTATCGCCGAACGGTGAGCTGTATACACCGGGTTCTCAGGTACAGTTTGAGGCAACTGGTGTTGACAGTGCAGGCGGCTCCGCTGAGCTTCCGGCAGGCGTCACTTGGGCTCTGAGCGATGACAGCAGCGCGCTTGGCACCATAGACGCCTCCACCGGCTTGTTTACAGCCAACGATCAGACGGGTACGGTCACCGCACAGCTCATGCTGGATGGCGCGGTTGTCGGTTCCACACAGATTGAGATTGCCAAGCCGGATCAGATTTATTTTGCTTCGGAGGAAATCAGTCTCGGCTTTGAGCAGACCACCGATTTCGGCCTTGTTGTCAGAAATCAGGGACGCGATGTCAATATCAAGGACGGCGACATTGTCTGGTCGATTACCGATTCCAAGATGGGCACGTTCAACGGAAACGAGTTTACTTCTTCGGATGGCGAGAGCCTGAATGGTGATGTCACCGCAACTTCTGCATTTGATGCATCGATCAGCGGCACCATTCATGTCATTGTCGGTATGCTCCCGACCATTGTCATGGATTTTGAGGATTATACTGATCCGGAGACGGGAGCGGTTACGCCTGCCAAAGAATATTATACTATCGGCAGCAGTGCCACCGACGGCTCGAAGTATTATACCAGCAACTATAACCGCGGCGGCAAGCAGTCTGCGGAAATCGTCAGCATTGATGATGAGGAGCCGGTACGCTTCGGCAGCCATTCCCTCAAGCTGAACTATGACTTTACGAATTGCGGTGCCGTCACAGAAGGTGCATGCTTTGGCACAAGCGAGAGTATGACCATTCCGGGATCTCCGACAGCGATCGGCGTATGGGTATATGCGCCGGAGGGCACCGGTGTCCAGTGGGAAGGTGACGGTACGCAGGCAGGCTTCTGGCTGCGCGGCTATGTCAGAGACGGCAATGGAACCAATCAGGCGTATGACTTTACGCTGGAGCCGAAGGCAGTCACCGGTGATCAGCAGCCGGGCATCTACTGGGAAGGATGGAAGTATCTGGAGGCAGATCTGACCAAGTATCAGGGTCCGTTCACCATTCAGGCAGGCATGACCTTCCGTCTGATGTATGTTGCAGGTACCAAGATGGGTACCAAGACAGCTGGCTCGATTTACTTTGATAACCTTCAGTTTGTCTATGGTGCAAATGTTGATGACATCGACAGCCCGGTCATTGATTCTATCACGGCAAACAATACCGAGCTGAAGGATGGCGCAGAGCTGACAACCAATACCGTTACCTTTGATGCATTGTTCCACGATGTGGAAAACAAGTATACCAGCGGCATTGACACCGACACAGTTCGTATGTATCTGGATGGCGTGAATGTTGTAGGCAACGATAACTTCAGCTATGCTGCTGATCCGGATGGCACGAAAAACCATCTGTATGATGTCAGCTTGCTCAATGGACAGCATTCCATCACAGTATCCATCCGTGACAAGTTTGGCAATGAAACCACAGAGACACGCTACTTTACAGTAAACGGCGATGCAGCAGTAAGCGCACCGACCATTCAGGTTACACCGAAGCAGGATTCGGCAGTGCTCGGTGAGACGGTTGATGTGGAAATTCGAACCTCAGGTGGTTCTGTGGATTCCTGCAGTACTTCTCTGAAGCTCGGCAGCTCGTTTAAGGACTATACGGTCACATTCTCCGACAGCTATGAGGGCACCACCAAATATAACAAGATGACCGGTGCCATTACGATTGACGCAACACGTACTTCCAGTGCACTGCTTGCGGATGATCTGGTAGCAACGGTGACGGTACAGGTTCCGGCAACCCTGAAGGAGGGTACGGAATTTGCATATACCGTCAAGGCTGGTTCCTATGTCTTTAACGACACCACCTATACCTTCTCTGCACCGGAGAAATCTATTCCGGTTTCTGCTACGTATCTGGTTTCCGCAGATCCGATTCTTCTTGGCACAGAGGGTGTTATCAAGGTCACAACGGCGGATGGTACTCCGGCAGGGGGCATCGGTGTCTATCTGGAAGACGGCGCAGAGGTTGGCAAGACTGGTGATGAGGGCACACTGACCACCGGCATGTTCAGCGAAACCGCAGGAAAATATGTGGTTTATGCCAAGGATGATGAAGGCAAGATCTCCTTCTACTGCACGGTATCCAGCTATGCTGCCCAGGGAGAAGACACCGGTCTGCCTTATGGCATCCAGAATAATGCAGTGGCAGATTCCAGCACCCAGAAGAGCATTACCTGGCTGAGCAATCCGCTTCAGGCAGGCGAGCAGAAGGTTCAGTACGCAGAGGGTGACAGCACTGACTGGACAGAGATTTCTGCAAAGACAGAGCTCCGCACCTTCACCAAGAATGGAAATACCGCAGTGGCTGTCAACGGCGTCACATTGAAGGACCTGAAACCGTCTACCACTTACCGGTACCGTGTCGGCAGCACGGACAAGTGGTCGGAGGAGCAGTCCTTTACCACTGGCAAGGCGGGGGATTCCACGAAATTCTTCGTACTGAGTGATATTCAGGCGGATGATCTGACCAATATCAATGCCCTGATGAGCAATGTCAAGGCTGAAAATTATGCGTTCGGCATCCAGACCGGCGACGCTGTGGATGATGCGACTAGCTACGAGGACTGGAATGATGTCATTTCGCTCTTTGGAACGGCAAATCTGGCAGATACGGATATGATCCATGTCCTGGGTAACCATGAGTATGCAGGTGACGCGAATGCGGAGACATCTGCAGCGGTTTACAATCTGCCGTCATCCGAACCGGGCAGCTGCTATTCCGTAACCTATGGCAATGTCTATACAGCAGTCATCAACTATACGGCAACTGCCGGACAGCTGACCAAGGCGCTGGAATGGATCAAGGAAGATGCGGCGAAGAGCGATGCGGACTGGAAGATTCTTACCATGCACCAGCCGGCATATTATACCAATATTACCGGCGGCAATGCGGAAATCAACCGTCTGGTTCCGGCGGCTGTGGACGAAATCGGCTTTGACCTGGTATTCTCCGGTCACGATCATTCGTATGCAAGAACCGAACCGCTGGAGGGCGGCAAGGTCGATGCGGACAACGGTACCGTTTACTACATCGGCGGCACCTCCGGTGAAAAGAGCTATGCCATCACCAACAATCCGGACTTCCATTTTGTCAAGGCAACGCAGGACTTCAATGCGATTTATATGTCGGTTGATGCTACACAGACCGATATTACGGTAACCACATATAATGTTGCATCTGACGGCACAAAGGAAGTCTTTGACACCTATACAAAGAAAAAGCCGCTGTGTGAAGAGCATACATATCTGTACGATAAAGCGACTGACATGCTGACCTGTACGGAATGTGGTTATGAAGTAAAGGCACAGGAATCCCTGTATGCCGGATTCGCACAGGAAACAGAGAGCGGAAAGCTGATGTACTTCATCTCCGGCAAGTATCAGACGGGATATCACTATGTGGATTCCACTCCGTATTACTTCGATAAGAATGGACTTGGATATGAAGGCGAGTATACCCTCTGCGGCGAGACCTGCACCTTTAAGCAGGGTAAATTTGTCAAGAGCAGCACTGCGGATGTAAAGGAAGCTGGTATCTGCAACAAGGATCTCCAGTTTGTCCTGTATGCTGACGGCAGTCTGGTTATTGACGGCAAGGGTACGATGACTTCTATGAGACCGGCAGATCTGCCGTGGCACAAGTACCGTGCACAGGTAACCGCAGTTACCTTCGGCGCAGGCGTGACCAATATTTCCGATTATGCGTTCTATGACTGTGATGGCCTGACCAAGGTTACTTTTGCAGAGGGCAGCGCGATGAAGGAAATCGGCGGCGCAGTATTCTACAGCTGTGCACGCATTACGGATGTCATCCTTCCCGATGGTGTCACCACGATTTACGGCAATGCATTTGCCAAGTGTGACCGACTGACATCGGTTTACATTCCGGACAGTGTTTCCAAGATCAGTGAGGGTACCTTCAATAAATCTCCGAATGTTGTGCTGAGTGTGGGCTGTGACAGCTATGCCAAGGCATATGCGGAGAAATATGGCATCAAGTATGTTGAAAGAGCGGTTACAGAAGTTGCATCCGGCACCTGCGGTGATGGTCTGACCTGGACGCTGCAGAGCGATGGCAGCCTTGCCATTACCGGCAGCGGCGCAATGCCGAACTACAAGAATGCCTATGATGTGCCGTGGAGCAGCTATGCAGGTGTCATCAAGAATGTCACAATCAGTGCGGGTGTCACCAACCTGTCTGACTATGCATTCTTCTTCTGTCAGAATCTGGAGAGCGTCACATTTGAAGAAGGCAGCAAGCTGCAGACGATCGGCGGCTCGGTATTCTATCATTGTGACAGCCTGAAGAGCATGGAACTCCCGGATGGCGTTACAACCATCTATGGCAATACATTTGCCAAGTGCGGTGCACTGACATCGGTTTATGTGCCTGACAGCGTATCCTTCATCAGTGTGGGCGTATTCAACGGTTCTTCCAATGTGACCCTGAATGTAGGCTATCAGAGCTATGCAAAGGCATATGCAGAGAAGTATGGCATCAAGTACACCGAAAGAGTGATTGAAGAGGTCGCTTCGGGTACCTGCGGCGATGGCCTGACCTGGACACTGCAGAGCGACGGCAGCCTTGTCATTACCGGCAATGGCGCAATGCCGATCTACAAGAATGCCTATGATGTGCCGTGGAGCAGCTATGCAGGTGTCATCAAGAATGTCACAATCAGTGCGGGTGTCACCAACCTGTCTGACTATGCATTCTTCTTCTGTCAGAATCTGGAGAGCGTCACATTTGAAGAAGGCAGCAAGCTGCAGACGATCGGCGGCTCGGTATTCTATCACTGTGACAACCTGACGAATGTAGAGCTTCCGGACGGTGTTACAACGATTTACGGCAACACATTTGCCAAGTGCGGTGCACTGACATCGGTTTATCTGCCGGATAGTGTATCCTTCATCAGTGCAGGCGTATTCAACGGTTCTGCGAATGTTACCCTGAATGTGGGTTATCAGAGCTATGCAAAGGCATATGCAGAGAAATACGGCATTCCGTATACCGAGAGAGTTGTTGAGGAAACCGCAAACGGTACCTGCGGCGATGGTCTGACCTGGACACTGCAGAGCGACGGCAGTCTGGCGATTGCAGGCAGCGGTGCGATGACAAACTACAACAATGCTTATGATGTACCGTGGAGCAGCTACAGCGGTATGATTAAGAATGTCACGATTGGTTCTGGAGTTACCAGCCTGTCCGATTATGCATTCTATTACTGCACCAGCCTGGAAACCGTTACCTTCCAGGAAGGCAGCACACTGAAAACGATGGGTGGTTCTGTCTTCTATCGCTGCAGCAGCCTGACCAGCCTGGTACTTCCGGACAGTCTGACTACGGTTTATGGCAATGCATTTGCCAAGTGCACAAACCTGACTTCTGTCTATGTTCCGCAGAACCTGACAAAGTTTGGTGTCAATGCATTCAATGGATCGACGCAGGTTGTACTGAGCGTAGCAGCAGGCAGCTATGGCGAAGCATACGCAAAGGACAACGGAATTTCCTATACGGTTCGTGAAGAAAACACAGCTATCGTACAGAAGGCTGCAGCACCTGTAGTACCCCAGGCAGAACAGCCGGCAGAGACTCCGACAGAGCAGCCTGCTGAAATTCCGGCAGAAACAGCTGTCATTGAGGGCACATGCGGTGACGCACTTACCTGGACGATTGCAGAGGATGGTACGCTGATCATTGCAGGCAGCGGTGATATGTATTCTTACAGAGAAACAGCTGCACCCTGGAGTGGTTACAACGACAACATTACTGCAATTGAAATCGGTAAGGATGTTAATTGCATTGGCATGTATGCATTCAGCGGACTGACACATGTGAAAACCGTTACCTTTGCTGAAGAATCTGCATTCAGCACGGTGATGGATTATGCATTCAGCGGTTGTACCGCCCTGGAGCGCATTGTATTGCCGGAGGGAACACTGGTTATTGGTGAAGCTGCTTTTAGTGGCTGTACTGCACTGACAGAAGTCACCATTCCGGCCAGTGTAACCAGCATTGGCATGCGTGTCATGGATGAAAATCAGGAAAATCTGATTTCTGTTTTTGATGGCTGCAGCCAGGAAACTCTGGTTGTCAACGTTGCAGAGGGAAGTGCAGCTGCACAGGCACTTCAGCAGCAGGGCATCCAGACAATGATGCTGGCAGCAGAATAAACTTTGCAGGCAATATATGCCTGATATGTCAAGGCTTCCGCCGTTTCTGTATGGAAATGGCGGGAGCTTTTTTCTCTAAAAATCTGACACTCTTTTTTTGAAAAAAATTGAAACTAAAGCAAATAGGACAGTCAATATCTAAAGATTTGACACATTTGTATGTTTATTGTGCACATTTGTGTCAAATTATCCCGTTCAATTACCTTTTCAAACGATATTCTGATACTTTATAATAGAACCATCCGAATCAACAGATAGAATGATGCACAACCGGATGCGTGGGACAGGTTGTTGAGAATGGAGTATCGCATGAAGCTGGGATTACAGGAAAAGATTATAGGCAGCATTCTGCTGGTATCTATGGTAGTATCCATTGTCTTGTCCATTGTGTTTTATAATAATTCCGTAGAGGTAATAGAAAACAATTATGTCTCTTCGGTAACCGATAATCTGACAGTCTGTGCCGGCATCTTTGATGATGTCATGAAGGAAACCTATTATACCGCAGTCAATGCGGCTTCAAATGCAGACCTGCAGCAAATGGTACGGGAATATGACAGCAGGACGCAAACCACGCTATTGGAGCGGATGAACAGCTACCGCAGCGGCAATATTGAATCGGTATACTGCTATCTGCCCGGACAGAAGGTGATTTTAAAGGCAACTCCTTCGGAAATGGTGGAGCAGGAATGCAGTGAAACCGATATGCAGTGGCTGTCGGATGTGGCGAGGGGACAGGAAAATCCCCTGTCACCCAAGTATCATACCGACCAGACCGAACTGGTCAAAAAGCGCAGCTTTACCTATACCAAACCGATTTATGACGAAGCAGGGGAATCCGTGGTGGGGTATATCATGGCCAATGCGGATGAACGGGATATCTTTTTCGGCTGCCTGCAGGGCTATGGCAATTTCAGCGACGGCAGAAGCTATATTGCCACGCCGGACGGGAGAATTGCCTCCAGTACCAATTTAAAATCCCTGGGGCAGCAGGCACCTGCGGCAGAGGGAGATGTGATTGTCACAAAAGTGACGGCACCACTGAGCCGATATACCCTGGTTACCGTATCTGACCGCAGCGTAATTACCGGACATATTGTAGAGACACGGAACCGAATTTTTGCGCTGGCACTGCTGTTTAATCTGATGGCCTGTATCCCGATCCTGATTCTGGTGCGCCGGATGATGCGTCCGGTGAAAAATCTGGAGGAGGTCATGGTACAGGTTGGACAGGGCGATTTGACAGTACGTGCTCAGAATTATTCTGAGGATGAAATTGGCAGGCTGTCGCAGGGCTTTAATAACATGATCCAACAGGTGGAGGATCTGATTGATGCATTGGTTACCGAAAAGCTGCTGAAAAAAGAGGCGGAAATTGAGGCGTTAAAATATCAGATTACGCCGCATTTTATGTATAATACCTTAAATTCCATCAAATACGCCGCGGTCTTGCAGAATGCGGATGAGATTGCGGAGCAGCTGGAAGCATTTATTGAGCTGCTGCAGCTGAGCGCCAGTGACCGGGGTTCTTTTATCACAGTCCGGCAGGAAATTCATATGGTGCACAATTATGTCAAGCTGCAGATGTTCCGGTATGCAAACAGCTTTGATGTACAGTTTGATGTGAGCCCGGAGATTGAGGACTGTTATATTCCCGGCTTGCTCATTCAGCCGTTGGTGGAAAATGCCATTCTGCATGGCATTGATCTCAAGCGTTCAGATGGGGTGATTACGGTCCGGGTGCTGCGGGACAACAAGGAACTTGCCATCAAAGTAGAGGACAATGGACGGGGAATGACAGCGGAAGATCTGACCCGGCTGATGAATGGGGAACGAAAAAGCAAATTCAGCGGCATCGGTGTACGCAATGTACGGGAACGATTGCAGCTGTATTACGGAAAACAGGGGAATCTGGCATTTTATTCCCGGGAAAATCATGGCACCAGTGCCGTGATTACCATGCCGGTTTCCTATGATGCGGAGGAGTATACCATTTGAAACGAAATGTGATAACAGGTCTGGTTCTGCTGCTGGCATGTCTGCTGACAGGCTGTGGCGGAACAACGGAGACAACTGTGGAAAAACCCACCCTCTGTGTGGTGCTCAAGGCAATGGATTCCGTGCACTGGATGTCGGTACAGGATGGACTGGAGCAGGCGGCGCAGGATTATGATGTATCCGTCAATATCCTCTGGCCTTCCAATGAAAATGATGTGGATGCACAGAATACCATACTGCGGGATGTGATTGCTTCCAAGCCGGATGCCATTGCAGTATCCCCCTGTGATTCCGAGCAGGTGGATGTATTGGAACAGGCAAAGGATACCATTCCATGCTTTTACATTGATACCAGAGCGGAGCAGTTTGATTTTCCCTATATCGGCGCAGACAATGAAAACATCGGCAGATTAGCGGCGAGAACGTTGGCACAGGAAGTGGAGAATGGCCAGATTGCTGTGATTATGGGAAACAACAGACAGAGCACCCATGCAGAACGGCTCCAGGGCTTTACCGAAGAGCTGAAGCAGTATCCGGCGCTGGAATTGTGTACGGTCAGGGAATCCGAAACCAGCAGCTATCTGGAAAGTATGAAATGTATGAAGGAAATTTTACAGGCGTATCCGGAGGTCAAGGGCGTATTCTGCACCAGTGCCCTGATGGTTCTGGGAGCTATGGAGGAACTGGATAAAGCGGAGGCTGTGGTTAAGCTGGTGGGCGTGGATATGCAGAGTGATGCCATGTCCGGCGTAGAGGATGGAAAGATTCTGGCTCTTGTAGGACAGAATGGATATGAGATCGGTTACCAGACCATCCGAACCATGGTGCAATATTTGCAGGGAAAGGACATTGACCACAATGTCTATGTGGAGACGCCAGTGATTACACAGGAAAATGCGGCGGAATATCTGGAAAAATATTTGACAGAAAGAGGAGAGGGAAATGATTAAGGTACTTTTAGCGGATGACGATTTTCTGGTCAGAACCTTCCTGTCCCGGATTACCGATTGGGAAAAGCATGGCTATAAGCTGGTAGGTGCGGCACAGGATGGGGAAGAAGCACTGCGTATGGCAAAGGAATATGAACCGGATATCATCATCACAGACATCAGCATGCCGGTGATGGATGGCATTGAGCTGATTCGCAGGCTGAAAGAGGAAGGCAATGCGGCAGTGACCATTGTGCTCAGCTGTCATGATGATTTTGATTATGTCAAAGAAGCCATGAAGCTGGGGGCAAATGAATATGTCCTCAAAAATCTGCTGACAGAAAACAAGCTGCTGACCCTGCTGGAAGAAGTAAAAAAGTCCATTATTTCCACCCATAAAAGCGGTCTGCAGTTTGACGCACCGGAGGAGGAACGGGATTATTATATGGGATTGCTGCAGGGTGGGGAACGCCGTCCTGCGGATGCCTTTTTCACCACCGCCGTATTGGCAGTACATATCATCAATTATGACACCCATGTGGCAGTGATGCCCATGGAACAGCAGAAACGGTTCCATTCCTCCTTTGCACAGATTTGCCGGGAGGCATGCCAGAACAGTTCCGCTGTGCGCTGTGTCCATATTCGGCAGGGGGATTATGTGTTGCTGCTGGATCTGACGGAGATTGCCAGCCTGTATGAGCGCAGACAGAAAATCCAGCAGTATGCTTCTGCTGCGGTGCGGTATGCGGAGCGGTATCTGGCGGTTTCCATTTGTATCGGAACCAGTCGGGCAGAAAGCGTGCGCAATACGGAGGAAATCTGCTGGCAGGAGGCAAATGATGCACTGAATGAACGGTTTTATACCCGGCAGGCAGTCTTTTACGGCTGGCAGCTGGAACCCTGCGGCAGGGAGATTCCCCAGGCGGCAAGGCTGTTTTGTGAGCAGATTCCGGATTATATTGACCGCCGGGATGGCGGCACCATCCGCCGCATGTGGGAAGAAATTCTGGAGGAATTCCGGGCACAGCATACAGAGGCAAGGCTGGTACAGGAATGGCTGCGGCAGACCGACCGGCAGGCAGGGATTTCCCAGCGTATGATTCCGGACCGGCTGGAGGACTTCCGGGGGATGGAGGCGGCATATCTGACCTTCCGGGAAGAAATGCTGCCACAGACGGACACCTACAGCAGTGCGGTGAGCCAGACCATCCGGTATCTGCAGGAACAGCACACCGGTGATGCTTCGCTGGTGCTGGCGGCAGAGCAGGTGCATTTGAATCCCGCCTATCTGAGCCATATTTTCAGCAAGGAAACCGGCATTACCTTTTCGGAATACCTGTTGTCCTGCCGGCTGAATACGGCAAAGGATTTGCTGGTACGCACCGATGACCGGGTAAAGGATGTGGCAGTACAGAGTGGATTCAATGATTACCGGAATTTCTGTAAGACCTTTAAAAAAGCGGTGGGGCTCACACCCCAGAATTATCGCCGGCAATGCCGGTGACAGCATGGACAGGAAGCTGGACAGACCCAGCCTCCTGTCTTTTGTTTTTTCCAAGTCCTCAAAGGTCAAAACCGCTGTCCTTTTCCGGACTTTGATATAACACCTAAAAATCAGACACCATCCCAAAGAAGTTCCCCTTCAGGCATGCCGTGCACAGAAGAGAAATCCAAACACAGGACACCGGATGGAATTTTTTTGTGAATCTTTTTGTAACAGCAAACAGAAAATCGCAAAACGATTGCCACCAAATCCAAAGGAATCGCCGTTTTTTCCTCCGGGTTTCGGGATTACAATAGCATCAGCAAAAGGGAAAACCGAAACGCAACAAGAAAGAGAGGAAATCACAATGAAACTGAAACGCACGATGTCGATGGTAATGGCTGGTATCATGGCAGCAGGCATGCTGGCAGGCTGCGGAAGCAATGGATCTTCCGGTGGCGGTTCCGCTGCTTCCGATGGCTCTGCACAGAAGGAAATGACCTTTGTCATTGCAAACCGGGATGAGTTTATGTCCAAGGTAGAACAGGCAATGACAGCAGAAGGTGAAAAGCTGGGCTATAAGATTGTCACACAGGATGCCCAGCTGGATACTGCAAAGCAGATGCAGTATGTGGAAACCTGTGCCAATGCCGGACAGGAAGCAGTTGCTGTTCTGCTGGTAGATACGGAAGCTGCACAGTCCATCATGGATTCCGCAGGGGATATGAAGGTTGCTTTTGTCAACCGCCAGCCGGCTGACCTGCATGTACTGGATGCGGAAAATGCCTGCTATGTAGGCTCGGATGAGTTTACCTCCGGTTATTTCCAGGGTGAATATCTGGCACAGTATTTCAAGGACAAGGGCAAGACCGATATCAAGTACCTGATGCTGCAGGGGACTCTGGGACAGGTTGCTACTACCCAGCGTTCCGAAGGCGCACTGCAGGCACTGAAGGATAACGGCATCAATGCAACCGAAGGCAGTGCTCCGCTGGCAGCAGATTTTGACCGTCCGACAGCACAGGAAATGATTCAGCCGCTGCTGACCACCACCGAATATGACTGCATCATTGCCAACAATGACGCTATGGCATTGGGTGCAGTTGAGGCATGTCGTGAGGCAGGCGTGGAAATCGACTTCCCGATTGTGGGCATTGACTGCACTGCAGACGGCGCACAGGCGCTGATTGACGGCAATCTGGCGATGACCGTATTCCAGGACCCGGTAGGTCAGGGTCGCGGTGCGATTCTGGCATGCATGAACATGATCAATGGCGACCCGATCAACACGGGCATGGAAAAGTATGCACTGGATGACTCCGGCGAATCCTACAGTGATTCCATCTGCTGGGTACCGTTTGAGCCGGTAACAGTAGATAATGTAGCAGATTATATGTAATTTTCACGATACGACCTGTTAACTGTATCATCCGAAGCGATAACTTGCAGTTTAATCCGTTTGTTCTCTTCTTCAAAATCCGATTCATCTGACGTGGCTGTGTGGTATGGGAGCCGAATCAGCCGCAGTGCGGCAAAGACCTCTGTCTTGTAGGGCAGAGGTCTTTTTTTGACGGGAAAAACAAAACCGGACAGGCGGAAAATCCAAAAAAATACCACCTTTCCAAAGTGGGAGGAGGAGCGGGACGGAAAAATGCCGGGCAAATCCAAAATCATCACACTCCGGAAGGTTTTTTTGACAGATTGCCGGAAAAGAAAAACCGAAAGAAAGCAAATGATGGCACGGAATCTAAACAAACAGACATTTTTGCAGGGGGGAAATCGCAGTACAATAGCGTCAGCAAAAGCGAAAGAGCTTCGCGAAAACATACATACCAAATGATTGAAAAAAGGAGAGGTTACCATGAAAGTAGGCATTATTGGCGCAGGCCGTATCGGCAAGGTACATGCAAAAAACATTTCCATGTTTGTTCCTGAAATGGAAATCAAGACCATCGCTGATCCCTTTGCAAATGACACGACCAGAGAGTTCGCAGCACAGTGCCGCATCCCGAATGTGAGCACAGACCCGGCAGATATTCTCAACGATCCGGAAATTGAAGCAGTTCTCATTTGCTCCTCCACCGACACCCATTCCAGGTTTATCATCGAGGCTGCAAAGGCAAAGAAGAACATCTTCTGCGAGAAGCCGATTGATTATGATCTGAATAAGGTACATGAAGCAATCAACGCAGCAAAGGAAGCCGGCGTTAAGCTGCAGATCGGTTTCTGCCGTCGTTTCGACCACAACCATCGTGCGGTTTATGACATGGTACAGCAGGGCAAGGTTGGCAAGGTAAATCTGATTAAAGTGTCCTCCCGTGACCCGGAGCCGCCACCGGTATCCTATGTCAAGGTTTCCGGCGGTATCTTCTATGATATGATGATTCATGACTTTGATATGGTTCGTTTCCTGGCAGGTTCCGAAGTAACCGAAGTCAGTGCATATGGCTCTGTTCTGGTTGACCCGGGTATCGGCGAAGCAGGTGACGTAGACACCGCAGTGGTTACCCTGAAGTTCGAGAACGGCGCAATCGGCGTCATCGACAACTCCCGTAAGGCAGTTTATGGCTATGACCAGAGAGTAGAAGTATTCGGCTCTGAAGGCTGCGCACAGGATGAAAACGATATCCCGAACACCGCAGTTCTGTCCACCGCAGACGGCACCACCTATGGCACCGCTTACAAGGTCATGTGGGATCGTTACACCGGTGCATTTGTTGCAGAAATGAAGGCATTTGCTGATGCGGTCATCAACGATACCGAAACACCGGTTACCGGTGAGGATGGTCTGTATCCGGTACTGATGGCAGCAGCTGCAACCAAGTCTCTGAAGGAAGGCCGCCCGGTTAAGATTTCGGAGGTAGAATAACATGGCACTGAGAAAATGCGCTTGTATTGATACGCTGTATACCGAGCTGCCCTGGCTGGAACGGTTCCAGGCAGCAAAGGATGACGGCTTTGAAGCAGTTGAGTTCTGGGACTGGCGCATCCGTGATCTGGATGCAACCCGTGAAGCGGCAGAAAAGGCAGGCATTGCCATCTCCGGCTTCAACGGCGATGCAGATTATTCTCTGGTAGACCCGACCCATAAGGAAAAGTATCTCGACTACCTCAAGCAGTCGATTGCAGCTGCAAAGAAGGTTGGCGCTTCCAGCGTGACCATTCATTCCAATGCACTGGGTGACGGCGGCATTGTTGTGGACCATTATGACAATCTGTCGGATACCGTCAAGCTGTGCTCCATGTATGACATGCTGCTGGAGTGCGCAAAGCTGGCAGAGGCAGAGGAAATCAATCTGAATCTGGAAGCTCTGAACATCACCACCGATCATGTGGGCAACTTCCTTGCTACCACCCAGATGGGTGCGGAAATCTGCCGCCTGATCAATTCTCCCCGTCTGAAGCTGCTGTATGATGTATATCATATGCAGATCAATGAGGGCTGTATCTGTGACACCATTACCAATTATGGCGATCAGTTTGGTCACATCCATGTAGCAGACGCACCGGGACGCCATGAGCCGGGTACCGGTGAGATCAATTACACCAAGGTCATCCGTCATCTGGAGGCTTGCGGCTACACCGGCCGGGTAGGCTATGAGCTGTTCCCAGCCACCGATACCAGGACTGCTG
>CAMBYS010000032.1 GCA_945872165.1 uncultured Clostridia bacterium
CTGCGGCATCTGCATCGCCAAGGTTCAGGGTGACAATGGGCGCCCGCACTTCGGCATCCATGTCTCCATAAAAGGTCAGAGCGGGAATATCCCGGATGCCCTGTATAAAGCGCTGCATCAGCTCGGTTTCCCTTTGGTGGATGGCTTCCACACCGATTTCAAGGATAAAATCCAGTGCAGCTTCCAAACCGGCAATTCCATGTCCATTGGCGGTACCGGCTTCCAGTGCCGTCGGCATATCGGCTGGATGTTCCCGGTCAAAGCTGTGCACACCGCTTCCGCCTACTAGAAACGACGGAATTTGCAAATCTTTGCGCACATAAATGCCGCCGGTTCCCTGAGGGCCCATGAGTCCCTTGTGCCCGGTGAAGCACAGCACATCTATCCCCATTCTCTGTACGTCAATGGGAAGGCTTCCGGCTGTCTGGGCGGCATCCACAATCAGCAGTGCACCGGCTGCATGGGCGATATCCGCAATTTTTGCCAGATCGGTTACATTTCCTGTTATATTGGAGGCATGATGCATGACAATCGCCCGGGTATTGCTCCGCAGGCATGCAGACAACAGCTCAGGCGAAATATTTCCTTTCTCATCTGCCGGGACAATGGACAGCTGTGTTCCATTCTTCTCCTTTCGGAACAAAGGACGCAGTACAGAATTGTGCTCACAAACCGTGGTGATCACATGATCCTCCGGTTCAATCAATCCATTGATCGCGGTATTCAATGCCTGTGTTGCATTGGAGGCAAAAGCGATGCAGGCAGGTGCTTCCGCATGGAACAGCTGTGCCAGCTTTTCCCTTGTGTTGTACAGGAGCCGGGAAGCGTTCAGAGTTGGCGCATGTGCCCCTCTGCCCGCATTTCCAATATGCCCAAAAGACTGGCAGACTGCTCCTGCCACCTGCGGCGGCTTTAAAAAGGAGGTAGCCGCACTATCCAGATAAATCATGGTTTAACAATCAGGGAAGCCTGTGTCATCTTCTCCGCAATAACATACATATTGGTAACGGTACCTACCTTCAGCTTATCAGTAAGACCATAATGATTCAGGCAGGTTCCACAGGTCAGAATTTCCACGCCCTGTGCCTCCAGTGATTTCAGATCCTCCAGTGTGGGCGCATCTTCACAGGTCAGCTTTGCACCGCCATTGTAAAACAGGATGGTAGCAGGCAGCTCGTCCTGCTGGGAAATGGCATAGATGAAGCCCTTCATCAGCACCGTACCCAGAGCGTCATCTCCTTCCCCCATACAGGAGGAGGAAATGACCACCACAGTATTGCCGGTACGGCGATCCGGCACACAGGCGACCTTATTTTCTTCTTCCTTTTCCACTGTGGTCTCTGTTCCAATGGTCATGACCACACGATATTTGTTCTGCTCCAGCTTCTCCGACTGTACCGGATAGCCCTTTTGATTTGCCATCTTGGTAAGGTTCTGGACAGCAATTTCATTGTCGACCAATGTTTCCACACTGCCGCCTTCTTCCCCTAATTCTTTGATTGCATTCTTGGTCTTGACAACCGGAATCGGGCAGGCATCGCCCATTGCATTTACAATTCGATTCATACTTCTCTTTTCCTTCCATTGTTATAATTTTCTTTGATTTTATACAACTAGAATTTCCGGATCTGTCCGGTTGGTCAGTTCTCCTACGATACGGGCTGGCAGACCGGCTTTTTGTAATTCCATCTCCAATGCCTCCGCCTGAACCGGTTCGACAGCAATCAACAGTCCTCCGGAGGTCTGCGGATCAAACAGAACCTCTTCCATTGCAAAAGAGATATGCCGGAACCGTACAAACGGTTCAGTATGATTGCGGTTGCGCTGGCCAGCGGCAGTCAGCAGAAATTCCTCTGCATGCTGCAGGGCTTCCTGCAGCACCGGTATCTGCCGGGCACGAATGCGTGCGGAAAGCCTGCCATCCAGCATCTCATGGAGATGACCGAGAAATCCGAAGCCAGTGACATCGGTACATGCATGTACATCATATTTTGTACAGATTTCCGCCGCATATTTGTTCAGGGTTGTCATGGACCGGATTGCTTCCTCCATGGCTTCTTTGGAGGCTTCTCCTACCCGGTTTGCTGTGCAGACGATGCCCACACCCAGTTTTTTGGTCAAAATCAGGACATCTCCCGCCTGTCCGCGGTTGTTTGCATATACTTTGTCGGGATGAATGGTGCCCATGACGGAAAGACCATATTTGACACTGTCATCCGCAATCGAATGTCCTCCGACCAAAACTGCTCCGGCTTCCTTTACCTTTTCCGATCCGCCCCGCATGATTTCCCCTAAAATGTTCAAATCCATTTTTTCGGGGAAACAGACAATATTGAGCGCAGTTTTCACTTCGCCGCCCATGGCATAGACATCACTCAGTGCATTTGCGGCGGCAATCTGCCCGAACAGATACGGATCATCAAGCATTGGCGGGAAGAAATCCAGTGTCTGGACAATCGCCAGATCCTCGGATACCTGATACACAGCGGCATCATCCCGGCTGTCATATCCCACCAGAAGGTTGTCATCCCGTGCTCCCTTTGGCAAGCACGACAAAACCCGGCTCAATACGCCGGCTCCCAGCTTTGCTGTACATCCTCCGCCTCTGCAAAATACGATTTCATCTGCCATGGCAATGCTTCTCCTTACCTGTCCGTTCTTTGTTTTTCTATCCCCCGTTCTTCCAGGTTGATATGATAATTTTATCATATCATTGAAAGAAGATTTCAGCAATACCAACCTTCTGTTTACCGGTATTTCCTGTCGAATAACGGGATTTGTGTCTCAAAAAAGAAAGGAGACCCAATTCATAAAGAATTCGATCTCCAGCGCAGTCACTTCTTCTGCTTTATTGTAACAGAAGCATGTTTTTTTGTCAAACAGCCGGCCTTATTATACCTGTGTCAGATATGTTGTTGTCATTTTTTATAATACAGAACAATTTTCCATGCAATCTGCATGATGCAGGCAGCAATAATCATTCCCATGGACATAGCGCATACTTCCCAGAACAACAGATTGCCACATGAAATCATTCTTGCCGCATCATTTCCCACAAAGGCCAGCATGGTATCATATAAATCTTTACCCGGAACAAGGGGAATTACCATGGGAACCACAAGGGTAATCACCGGCTCTTTGCAAAAGCGTGCCAGTATTTCCGCTGTCAGCGCAGTAACAAGAGAAGCAGTGAAAAAACTTGTGATTCTGCTGCCGGTATGTGCATAGGTCAGCAGGTAAATCAGCCAGTTCCATGCACCTCCGCATGCAGTGGCATACAGCTTCCAGCCCCGAATCTGAAACAGCATGCTGAAGCCTGCGGTTCCGATAGCAGCCATAAGCAGGTCTTTTATCATGTCTGTTGTCATAGATTCACCCCAAATCCCAGCAAAACCATGGCACAGCCGATTGCTATAGCAATGGCACGTACAACTGCTTCACAGATACCCAGCACGCCGCTGATGGTCTCACCCATAATCATATCCCGGACAGCTGTCATCAGCGCTACGCCTGGAATCAACAGCATGATATTTCCGATAATGATATAATTGATATTGGATCCCAAGCCTATCCACACAGTGAACAACGCAAAAAGACAAATCGCTGCAGATTCCACAATAATCAGAATGATGGGCTGCAGCCGGATTTTTTCTCCATAATAGGACAGGCCATACGGAACCAGGCTGCATACAGCAGCTGCTGCTCCATCCCGTATTGTCCCTCCGAAAAAAACAGCAAAGGCTGACGCAATAATGAGATATGCCGCCAGAATAACCCGGTTGGAACAGGCAGGCATGCGGGAAATATCTGCAACTGCTTCCCGAAATTCCCCGGCGGGAATTGGATTGGCACAGACTTTTCTGGACAACGCATTTACCTGCTCAATCTTTCTCATATTGGTACTGCGTCCGGTAATCCGCCGGGTCTGCGTAATATTGCTTCCATCCTCCGTGTGCACCGTCACAACGATATTGGATGTGATAACAAATACATCCGCGCGCACAAATCCATACGCAACCGACATGCGGCGCACAGTATCTTCGACTCTGCTGATTTCAGCCCCTGCCTTTAACAGTATTTCCCCTGCATCGAGAATCCCATCCAGGATGATATCTGTCTGTGACATGGTGCATCTTCCTTTCTCTGCGGATGTTTTCGCTTCATGCTCCGCTTTCTCTTCCATGTGATTCCATTGCATTGAAATGGTAACCCAATTTTCCGAAATTGTAAAGACATTCCCAAGCCGCACCTCTGGTTTTGTTGTTTTTTGCACTTTCTGGCGCATATTTGATAATATAGTGAGTATGTTTCACCAAATTTCTCTGTTCTACCATGTATATTTTCCTAAAAATGTGAATATTTTGTGAATTATTCCATTGATTATTCCGCTCATCAGAGTATACTTAGAACCAATCCCAGAGTTCCAGAATGCAGTGAACAGGACACGAATGGGTCTGATTCAACCTTTCAGAAAGCCGCCGGTCGATGTAAGACGGCAGGATACAGACCGATTTATCCCCTGCGAGCAGGCCGCACAACCATTGGTTCCATCCAATTCAGTAATACGGTCCGGTATCCCGCCGTTACCGGGAAACGTACTTGCGGCAGAATCTGTCGGCAGCTGCGGTTGAGTGGCCGTATCATACGGCAATTGGAGTGGTATCGCGGAGGAAATCAAGCCTTCGTCTCCAGCGGTTTTCCCCGCCGGAGGCGGAGGCTGTTTCTGCTTTTGGGGGCAGATGGGAATTACATAAAGGAAGTGTGTGTTATTATGAATGGTCTTACCATGATGGTCATTGCCATTGTCGTACTGGGCGGCGCATATCTGCTGTACGGTAAGTGGCTTGCCAAAACCTGGGGTGTCGATCCGAATGCAAAGACACCTGCTTATGAAATGGAGGACGGCGTGGATTATGTTCCGGCAGACCGGGGCGTAGTCTTTGGACATCAGTTTGCCTCCATCGCCGGTGCCGGTCCCATCAACGGTCCGATTCAGGCAGCTATTTTCGGCTGGGTGCCGGTATTGCTGTGGTGCCTGTTAGGCGGCGTATTCTTCGGTGCAGTGCAGGATTTTTCCGCCATGTATGCCTCCGTTAAGAATAAGGGTCACTCCATCGGCGTCATCATTGAGCTGTATGTGGGCAAGCTGGGCAAGAAGCTGTTCCTGCTGTTCTGCTGGCTGTTCTCTATTCTTGTTGTTGCTGCCTTTGCAGATATTGTAGCAGGCACATTTAACGGATTTGCAGAGGATGGCAGCCAGATCGCAGCAAATGCATCTGTTGCTACCACCAGTCTTCTGTTTATTGTCGCAGCAGTCTGCCTGGGCTTTTTCCTCAAGTATACCCATCTGCCCACTGCTGCTAACACAGCCATTGCCATTGCACTGCTGGTTGCCTGCATTGCAGTTGGTCTTGCACTGCCGGTCTATCAGACCACCGGTTTCTGGCATTTGTTTGTCTTTATTTACATCTTTATAGCCTCTATCGTTCCGGTCTGGGCACTGCTTCAGCCCCGTGACTACCTGAACAGCTATCTGCTGGTTGTTATGATTGTTGCTGCTGTTGTCGGCATCATTGTCTATAATCCGGCGATGAATCTGCCGACCTTTACGGCATTCAATGTCAACGGCTCCTATCTGTTCCCCACGCTGTTTGTTACCATTGCCTGCGGCGCAATCTCCGGTTTCCATTCTCTGGTATCCTCCGGTACAGCCAGCAAGCAGATCAAGAACGAACGCGATATGCTGCCGGTTTCCTTTGGTGCCATGCTGATGGAGAGCATGCTGGCAGTCATTTCTCTGGTTTGTGTTGGTTTTCTGGCAAGCGGTGCTGCGCTGCCGGAAGGTACACCTCCTCAGATCTTTGCATCCGCAATTGCAACCTTCCTGACCAAGCTTGGCATTTCGGAAACCGTTTCCTCCACGCTGATTCTGCTGGCTGTTTCTGCTTTCGGACTGACTTCCCTTGACTCGGTTGCACGTGTCGGCCGTCTGTCCTTCCAGGAATTCTTTGTAGATGCAGATACTGATTTTGATCATCTGTCTCCCACGGTAAAGTTCCTCTCCAACAAGTACGTTGCTACTGCTGCAACCTTGGTTCTGGCATTTGCACTGGCAAAAATGGGCTATGCAAACATCTGGCCCCTGTTTGGCTCCGCAAACCAGCTGCTGGGCGCGCTGTCGCTGATTGCCTGTGCAGTATTCCTCAAGCATACCCACCGCAAGGGCTTCATGCTTTGGTTCCCCATGATCTGCATGCTGGGTATCACCTTCACGGCACTGACGCTGAAAATTGTCTCTCTGGCAAGCGGTTTGTTTGCCGGCACCTCTGTCAATGCCTTTGGCGATGGTCTCCAGCTGGTATTTGCTGTGCTGCTGTTCGCACTCGGTGTTGTTGTTGCTGTTATGGGCATCCGTAAGCTGGTTGAAAAACAACCTGAAACTGCATAAAATATGGTCACATAAACGCGCAAAGGGTGGCAATCCACAAAAAGATTGCCGCCCTTTTTCTGTCGTCAAAAATGTTAAGCGCGTTTTCGATACAAAAGAACCAAAACAATACCTGCTGCCAGAGCTATCACAGATGAAAGCAACAAATGCCAGTTGGATACATCCTGCTGTGTTTCTTCCGGCAGAACCGCCTGTATTTCCCTGTTCCTTGCCTCATTTTGCACCCCATTGCTGTTGTCAGCTGGTGCCGCATCCTGAGATCCCTCCTGCGGCGGTGTAGAATCAGCTGCCATTGCCGGTTCGTTCTGTCCGCCATTCGGTTTTTCCGGCGGTGTACGGCTTTCCGGCTGTTTCCGCACTCAAGCATTCCATCGAAGGCGATTATAACCTTGTAACCGTTTCTGAAGTGGAAAAGCTCGCAGGCGGTGATGGCTCCGGCCGCGTACAAAGATAACATCAAATCTTTCCTATCTCTTCCTTTCCTGAACCCGGTGCAGAGACATTGCATCGTTGCTGTACCGGGTTTAACACACTCTTTTCTCTTTTATAAATCCTATATATTCCAACCCATAGAAACAAACATCCGCTCTGCGGCTTGTAAACGAAGCAAGCTTACAGTGCGGATGTTTTATCCTTTAAACTATATCAAAACGGCAAGGGCGACAGCATATAGCGCTGCCTGTTTCACAGACTTTCTCGCAAAATCCGGATGATCTCATCACGCTCAAGAACCTTATAGCCACCCGGCATCACAATGGTCACATCAGCAATACCCTCGATCATATCTTCCGTTGCTCCCAGCTCTGTGATGTTCATAACGAGACCAAGCTCCTTCATCCAGTTCTCCATTGCAGTCAAACCTTCTTCTGCAATCTGACGGTCGCTCTTGCCCTGCGGGTCTACATCCCATACATTGATGGCAAAGCGCTTGAATTTTGCCAGACCATCCTGCATGATATATCGGTAATAGGGCAGAGAAACTGCCGCCAAAGTCATACCATGGGTGGCATTGGTATAACCGCCAACTGCCTGTCCCAGCATGTGCACCATCCAGTCCGTGGACTTTCCACATGCCACGAGAGTATTCAGTGCCCAGGTTGCAGTCCACATAATATTGCTTCTTGCCTCATAATCCTGGGGATTTGCATTGGCAATCCGGCTGGAATGCAGCAGAGAACGCATTAAGCCTTCACTGATATAATCGCTGGTATTGTCATCTTCACCGGAGAAATACTGCTCACAGATATGGTTAAAGATATCATAGATACCGGAAACCATCTGATAATGCGGCAGAGTCATGGTAAAGCGTGGATTCAGAATGGAGAATTTCGGCATAATGGCTTCATCTGCGAAAACATGACCGATTTTCTGCTTTGTTTCCTGATTGGTAATCACGGAACCGGCATTCATTTCAGATCCGGTTCCTACCATGGTCAGAACACATCCTACCGGTAAAGTCTCACAATCCGGTTCTTCAAACCGCAGATAATATTTCTCCCAGGGATCTTCTTTGCAGTTGACGGATACTGATACTGCCTTTGCATAATCACAGACAGAACCGCCGCCTACAGCCAGAAGCAGGTCTGCATGATGGTTTCTCGCAATTTCAATGCCTTCATACAGCTTCGCCAGAGTCGGATTCGGCATAACACCGGAAATTTCCGCAACATTTTTTCCGGTTGCCTTCAGAATTTCTGTTACCGCATCATAAATTCCGTTTTTCTTGACAGATCCTCCGCCATAGATCAAAACCACATTTGAGCCATACTTCGGCAATTCAGTATTCAAATATGTCAAAGAATTTTCACCAAAATAAAGCTTTGTCGGATTACAATACGCAAAATTTCCAATCATAATTTGTAAGCTCCTTTATATTTAAATGGTTGCGCCCATATCATAGGCTTTTTGTAATGCAGGATGTCCTTCTATTTCTCCGATGTCATTGACACCTCCGGCAAAAACTGTTCCCGCCAGTTCTGCCCTTTCAAAACAGTCAATCCAGCCCTTCAGCCCTTCAACTGCCTTTTCCGGCACTGCATCTCCATCCTCTGCCGCTGTTGTCAGCATATAAATATCACGGAACGCGTAATTCGATGCAAACAGGGCATTGGCACGGTCAAGCAGTGTTTTCATCTGACCGCTCATGCTGTAGTAATAGATCGGCGTGGCAAATACAATGACATCCGCACGGCACATTTTCTCTGTGAGTGCCACGGCATCATCCTGAATGACACACTGCCTTGTGTTCTGACAGACCATACAGCCTTTGCAGAATGCCAGGGTTTTCCCCTTCAAAGTAACTTTTTCCACATGATTTCCAGCGGCTTTGGCACCTGCAAGAAAAGAATCTGCCAAAGCTTCAGAATTGCTTCCACTCCTGAGACTTGTGCTGATAACAAGAACATTTTTCGACATGCTCAAACCTCCGAAAGATGTATTTGACATTTCTGTCCTTTCCTGATAGGATCATTGTAATACCTAAACCTAACTTCAGGTCAATACCTTGTTTGAATTTTTTTGAAATCCGGGAGATGAAATGTATGTATACCATTGGTCAAGTATCTGAAATGTTTGATTTGCCTGTTTCCACTCTTCGGTACTACGATAAAGAGGGATTGTTCCCCGGCATGCAGCGGACTTCCGGCATTCGCCAGTTTGATGAGGAACAGCTGGAAGCCATTCGAGTCATTGAATGCCTGAAAAAATCCGGTCTGGAAATCAGGGATATCAAACAGTTTATGGCATGGTGCGCACAGGGCAGCGAAACCTATTCCCAGCGCCGGGCATTATTTATCAGGCAGCGGCAAAATGTGGAGGCAGAAATCCAACGGCTCAACCAGGTGTTGGACATGCTTACCTTTAAATGCTGGTATTACGAACAGGCCATGCAGGATGGAAACGAAGACCGCCTTCGTTCTCTGGCACCGGAGGACATGCCGGCAGAGATCCGACAGGCATATGAACATGCCCATCCATGAAGGCTACACGCTTGCTGCAATTGCAGAATGCCGAAAAAAACAGGCTTCTCCCTGCCGGATCAGACCGGTAAAGGAGAAGCCTTTGTTATGTTGTTGAAAGCAGTTCGGGATACAATCCCATACCGCAAGCATCAATCTTTGAGCTGTTTTTTCTCAAAATAGTCTTTCACAAGCTGAATGACTGTTCCTGACAGCAGGAACAGGGCAATCAGATTGGGAATGGCCATCAAACCATTAAAGGTCTCTGCAATATCCCATAATAATCCCAGGTCAATGGTAGCGCCGATGATGGCAACCAGAGAATATACCACCATAAACGGTCGAATCACCTTATTGGAATGGAACAAAAATTCAATGCAGCGTGAGCCATACAGTCCCCAGCCAAGAATGGTGGAAAATGCAAAGCTGCACATGGCAACTGCAGTGAAAATGGTTACCCAATTGCCATATATGGAAACAAAGCCCTGAATGGTCAGTTCCGCACCGGCAGCTTCGCCGTACTGAACCGGGATACCACTGCACAGAATAACCATTGCAGTCAGTGTGCAGATAACGATGGTATCGGCAAACACTTCAAAAATACCGAAAAGTCCCTGTTTAACCGCATTGCTGGTATCAGCACAGGCATGTGCAATGGAACCAGTACCAAGACCTGCCTCGTTGGAGAAAATACCTCTGGAAACACCCTTCTTCATACTCATAAAGAAGGTACCTACAGCACCGCCTGTAATAGACCGCGGGGAAAAGGCTCCGTAAACAATGGAATACAGCACATCGGGGAGATGCTGATAATTGATTGCAACGACTCCCAAAGCAAGGACAATGTAAAGCAATGCCATAAACGGAACCAGTTTTTCCGTAACATTGCCGATTCGCTTGATGCCGCCCAGCAGAATCAGTGCTACCAGACCTGCAATCACAACACCTACAATCAGGTTAAAGATTCCCGCAGAAGATTCTGACAGTAAACCATAGCTGAACAGTGCAGAATCAATGGAGGTGATAATGGTGTTGACCTGTGTGGCATTGCCGGTACCGAATACCGTGAGTACACCAAACAGGGAAAATGCAGCGGCAAGCCAGTGCCAGCGCTTATGCAGGCCATTTTTGATGTAATACATCGGGCCGCCTACCCAGTCACCGTCAGAATTTCGTTCACGGAAATGTACAGCAAGTGTTACCTCTGCGAATTTGGTACACATACCAAGAAAAGCAGAGCACCACATCCAGAATACCGCACCGGGACCACCAATGGCAATTGCACCTGCTACACCTGCAATATTGCCGGTTCCTACCGTTCCCGCAAGGGCGGTACAGACCGCCTGAAATGGTGTCATGGAGCCGTCACCGGCTTCATCCCGCCGGAAAAGCCTGCCCAGAACTGTTTTTACCGCAAGAGGAAATCTGCGGATCTGGATAAACCGGGTTCGGATACTCAGGTATAATCCCACGCCAATGATACAGATCATGGCGGGAATTCCCCAGATAAAATTGTTCACACATGTGTTAATCTGTTCAATAATCTGAAGCATATTTCTCTCCCATCTGAAGTTTTTTATCTGCATTTGACGGAAAAACAGACAGACCGACAAAAGCAACATATAAATGATTATATCTTATAATCAAAAAATAATCAATTTAATCAAGAAAAATACTTCGCCCGTCTTCACACATACTCCCGCGGGAGTAACGATGGATGGAAACCCATCGGTTGGGTGCTGATTGCTCCAGAACAGCAAACATGATATAATCAGATCATCCCAATATGCCCATTTGCTCCACAGGCAGCAACTGTAAGGAAGGTGAGTCGATGAAGTACAATTTTTCTGATATCATCAACCGTACCGGTAAGGATGCTTTGGCCCTTGACGGTGTGGGAACCATCCCTGGTATCTCTCCGGGCAAGCCAAAAGCCGGGTTTGATTTTATTCCCATGTGGGTTGCAGATATGAACTTTGCAACCGCTCCAGCAGTCACTGCTGCTCTGCAGGAACGCCTGCAGCATCCTCTCTATGGCTATTTTATTCCATCTCCGGACTATTATCACGCTATCATCCGATGGCATCATCAGCGCAACGGTGTCACAGGATTGCAGCGGCGGCATATTGGCTATGAAAACAGTGTAATTGGCGGTATGCTGCAGGCACTGAAGGTCTTTTGTTCCCCTGGAGATGCTGTTTTAATACACGCACCGACTTATATCCATTTTACAGATGGACTGCAGGACAACGGCTATCGTATGATTGCCAGTCCCCTGGTCAAAGACAGAGAAGGAATCTGGCGCATGGACTATGGGGATATGGAACGAAAAATCCGCAAATACCGCATCCATGCGGCGATATTCTGTTCTCCGCACAATCCAACCGGTCGGGTCTGGGAACTGGACGAATTGCAGCAAATGATGGAACTGTTCCGGAAACACAATGTATTTGTTATTTCAGATGAAATCTGGTCAGATATCATTCTGGGAAACAATCACCACATCCCGCTTCAGTCCGTCAGTGCAGATGCACGGGAGCGAACAGTTGCCCTGTATGCACTTACCAAGACCTTCAATTTGGCAGGGATCGGCGGTGCGTATCATATTATTTATAACCGCATGCTGCGGGAGCGTATTGTGGGGGAAAACAAAAAAACCTACGGCACAGAGCTCAATGTTCTTGCCATGCATGCTCTGATCGGTGCGTACAGTCCCGAAGGGCAGGAATGGACGGAAGAACTGTGTCAGGTTCTAACCCAAAATGTAGCGTTTGCCTGTGCATATATTTCCAGGCATTTTGACGGGGTACAGCTTTCCGCACCTCAGGGTACATATATGCTGTTTCTCGACTGTTCCGAATGGTGCACAGCACATCACCGCACACTGGATGAACTGCTTCAAGCCGGTTATGATATAGGGGTCGGCTGGCAGGATGGTCGGCCATTCTTTGGCCCCACCCATATCCGTATGAATGTTGCTCTTCCCTTCTCTCTGTTGGAAGAAGCCCTGCATCGGTTGGACCGTTATGTGTTTCATCCCTGAATGCCCATACTTTCCCTAACCACATAAAAAAATCACCTCCGGTACATCGGATGATTCCTGTACCTGTAAGGTGATTTTTTATTACGTGTTTCACTGACCATATCGAATGATGACATTCAGGGCTTCTTCTACATGAGATGCCTTTTCAATTGCCTGTGGAAGCTGCTCCCAGGGATACTCATTGGTAATGATGGATTCGATATCCCATGTTCCGCTGGCCATAACAGCCATAACATCCTGTACATCTTCCGGAAGATAACCGCCTGAACCGATCAGTGCGTGCTGGGAATAGGTCATCTCCAGAATATCTATCGGACGTTTTCCGGCGGCAACCGCAACCACTACCATGCGGCTCTCAATTTTTCCTATGGCCTGATAAGTTTCCAAAACAGACTGGGCGCCTGCCGCATCAATGTAAATATCCACATCTCCTGTAGGGCCATACCGGGAGAGTGCAGAGCCGAAATATTCCATGGCAGCAGCTTTCAGGTCTTCCCTGCTGTTGTTGCAAATCCCAAAACCCAGTGCCTTTGCTTTTTCCAATCGGAAATCCGAGCCGTCACAGAGCATGACTTTGTCACAGCCAAAGTATTTTAAACCGATGGCAGCAGCGATTCCGATGGTTCCTGCGCCAAATACAATTGCATGTTCTCCTGATTTGGGGCCAGAACGTCGTGCCGCACGAAATCCCACTGTAAATGGTTCAATCAGACAGGCAGTCCGGGAAGAAATCTGATCCGGTACCAACTAGACCTGTTCATTGCATTTGGCATTGGGAATCAGGACATATTCGGAAAAACCGCCTACTGTTCCGGCGCGTCTTGGATCTCCTTTGGCAAGACGGGGGTATGGATATACCCGATCTCCCACGTAGATTCCCCGGACATTTTTGCCTGTCCGGACAACCTCAGATACCATTTCATGTCCGAACTCACCGCCTACGGTAATTTTATGCCCGGTATTGGGGCCATGCAGATAGACTGCGACATCTGTACCGCAGATACTTGCATAGAGATTACGGATGACAATATCATTGTCTCCGGCAACTGGTGTATCCAATTCCGTCAGTAAAATATTCTTTTGTCCGTTATAAATGGCAGCTCTCATACTTCCTCCTGCTGTAAATACGGAAACCTCAACTGTTTTATGGAACCAGGCTGTGGTTTCTGTATAATCTGTATAAAATATTAATCGTGAATCCCTCTGGTGAGCGGGATAAGCATCAGGAGAATCACAATGCCAATCAATCCGATCACCACGCCCAGAACAAGCTTGTTAAATACCATACACAGGCACATGCCAACGCCCAGCAGCAGTGCACCTAAAACACCGACCAAAACAGAGACGACAACTTTTGCATTGAACTGCACAGGCGTCTTTCCCTCCATTCTCCGCCAGACAATGACAGTGATCAGCAGTACGGCTAATCCTATGATACCAGAAATGATGCCTTTGTCAAACATGCCCCATTCTTCGATGGTACACATGCACATGCCCAGTGCGAAGAATACTACGCCAATGGTACCGAGGATTAAAGCGACAAAATTACTTTTTTTCATGATTGTTTCTCCTTAAATTTTATTTTGACTTTCCAGCCAACGGCAAAAGTTTACTGCCAAATTGTTCATCCAATGTTTGTGTTTTGTTTGAGAATTATTAATCTCACTTTTTATTGTTCTGGTGTAATATGAAATTCATAATCAGATACAAAAAATACCGGCGCCCTTTGAGCACCGGTATTGGGATGATAACAGGTTTTTTCGTTCCTGATTCATGTTTCCATTCCATTCTAAAACTGAGAAATCGGCAAAACAACTGTAAAGGCAGAACCCTTGACAGAAGTGCTTTTTACTGAAATTGTTCCGTCAAACTGCCGATTTGAAGTATATTTATTTCCAGGGTCTCTTGCCATCCAGCCAACCATTTGCTCTCCAATAAGCTGCTTCCGCTGCATCATAGCTGTCCTCTGTGGATGTTTTTTTCATAGAGGACATGAGCAAAAACATAAACCGTATATAAGGACTTGGCTTTCCCACAGCTGCTCCTGCCACTTTCCGTGCAAGTCTTGTCATATCTTTCTCAATCTTCTGTTTCTTTTTCTCTGAAACCTGCTCCCAATTGGTTGCGCTGACAGCTATGCCATAGCTTTTTCTGTAGGGAATACCCCAATATGCCAACGTCCGTTTTACCGGTGCAATTGCTTTTCCCATACCTGTTCCTGCGGCAGTAGAGATAATGACCGCTTTTTTGGCAAACATATGCTTTCTCGGACTATGTGGTATCCAATATTGGAAAAATAAATCCATAAATGCTTTCATGGGTGCGGAACACTCCAGACAATAGGTGGGAGTTGTAAAAATAAGAAGCTCTGCCTGTTCCATAGCATCCGCAATCACTTTTTTCTCACTGTAATAGGGACAGCTTGTTTCATCTGCAATACAGGAATAGCATCCCAGACAAAAATGATTGAGATCTTTTGGCAGGAAAAATTCCGTGATTTCCTGCTCAGCTGCCAGTTTCTCTGCCAGAATGCGTCCAATATGGTAGCTGCTTCCTTTATGGTTCTGTCCATGTATGATTGTTATTTTCATTGTTTTTTCTCCTATGCAGCTTTGATTTGCTCTTCTATCATTTTTTCAATAGTCTCTTTAACGATGCAATATCCAATATATTTACCGTTTCAAACTTCCCTTTATATCATACCGCCCAATTATTGAAAACGCAAGGCAGCGACTTTGCTTTTTGCAGTGAGTCTATCAGGACAAATGATGCAGGAATTGCATTTGCTGCACAATAGTCCTTTATTTTTTCGATGTTCTGATAAACAAACGGGCATTGCATGTCATAATAAATCGTCAGTTCTTCATTCTCCATGTTTTGTTTTTGCACATTGGGTGCAAACCTGGGTGTTGTTCCATCAAAAGACAGAGCAAGCAATTCATACCCATATCCAGTAGAATCTACCACTTCAAATCCGAACTTTTTTGCAAAGGATTGATCAGAGAGCCATGCTTTTTGTTTTTTTGCTCCAAGCATACAGACACCGGATTTCCCTTTCTTTTTGGCATCCTGCAGGCAATATTCCATCAGAGCCCGCCCATAACCATTGCCTTTCGGTTCGCCGGAAACCCAAAGGCAGTATATATAGTAATAGTTGTCTCCCACAATTGGTACCCAAGCTGTCTCAAGAGGCGCATATTCAATGAAAACACAGCCTTTGACATCCAGTTTTCTGAACACATGTCCCTCTTTAAGCCGTTCAGCAAGCCATTGTCGTTTGGCTTCAATTCCCGGATGACATTTTTTCGTGCGGATGATACAGCACAAATGTTCCCTGTCAAGATTCTCCGGGGTTAAATGGATAAAATTCCCATGCATATCCACACCATTCCTTTCTGTTTGCTTGTTGTCACTGGGAAAAGACACAGCGCGAAATTGTCAAAACAATCCGCACTGCGTCTTAGCGTCTGGCTCTTTTCTTTATAATCGCTCTGCCTTCTGCAGTCACAAATCAGAGCTTTTTATAGAGTTTGTTTGCCATAAAACAAATCAATATGCAGCATACACCCAGCCACAGCTCTGTAAGTGCCAGACCAACTACACCGCGCTGGTACAAAGCAGGCAGGATATCCAGTATCATATGGGACACAATCGCCAGAAGCAGATAGGATTTCTTCTGATTGCGTACTCCATAAAACACCATCAGGGTAAGGGATATAT
>CAMBYS010000033.1 GCA_945872165.1 uncultured Clostridia bacterium
GGTAGAGCGTATGTTCACCGGGGATTATACCATTGATGAACGCATGATGCTGGATGTGGCAGTTGTTCGGGGTGGAGAGATTGCATTCCGGTCTATGTCACTCAATGAAGCGATCATCAAAACCGGTTCGATTTTCCACATCAGCAAACTGGAAATCCTGTGTGACAACGAGCCGGTCAATGTGCTGCATGGAGATGGAGCGATTATCGCCACGCCTACTGGCAGTACGGCATATTCTCTTTCTGCCGGCGGTCCGGTTATTGAACCGTCTGCGGAAAATATTTCCATGGTACCCATCTGTCCCCGTGCCGGACAGGCAAAATCCTACATATTTGCACCGTATCGTGAAATCTGTGTGGTTCCACAGTTTTTTAACGGTGCACCTATTTTCGTGTCCTGTGACGGACGCCAGGGCTTTAAGCTGGAGGATGGAGATAAAATTTATATCTCCCGGGCACCATTCCGTACCAGACTGCTCCGGGTCAAGGATAACAGCTTTTATTCGGTTTTGAATGAAAAACTGACTGTTGGTCACAGCTGATCGGCAGAAAGGGAATCACTTTATGAAATTTCAACGTCAGGCAAAAATTCTTGAACTGATTGAACACAATGAAATTGAAACACAGGAAGAGTTGTCTACCCGTCTGCGCAGCCTGGGCTATGAAACGACTCAGGCAACGGTTTCCCGTGATATCAAGGATCTGCGGCTGATTAAAATTCTTTCTCCTTCGGGAAAGTACCGCTATGCCACTTCCTCTCAGGAGGCGGAAAAAAGCTTTGCCAGCCGCCTGCAGAATATCTTTCGTGAATGCGTCACCGGTGTCGATGCGGCGCAGAATATCGTAGTCATCAAGACCCTGCCGGCACTTGGTTCTGCCGCAGCGATTGCCATTGATGCCATGCGGCTGCCCAATGCAGTCGGCTCCATCAGCGGTGATGATACGGTATTTATTGCCATGCGTGACAACGACAGTGCACTGGAATTCTGCGAACAAACCAGGAATATGCTAAAATAAAGGAGTATACACCATGCTGAGCCTGCTGCACATTGAAAATATTGCAATCATTGAGCAGGCTGATATTGTCCTGCAGCCGGGATTCACGGTTTTGACTGGTGAAACCGGTGCCGGTAAGTCGATCATTATTGACTCCATCGGTGCGATTATGGGACAGCGTACCAGCCGGGAGCTGATTCGGAACGGCGCGAAAAAAGGCTTTGTCAGCGCCGTATTTGAGGATATTCCTCCTGCACTGCAGAAGCAGCTGGAGGAGTTGGGACTGGATACGGAGGATGACGGTACGGTCCGCATTCAGCGGGAGCTGTCTGCTGAAGGACGCAGCGTCTGCCGTATCAATATGCGGCCGGTTCCGGCTTCCGTGCTCAAAACCATCAGCCCCTATCTCATCAATATCCACGGTCAGCACGACGGACAGAAGCTGATGCAGGAGGAATATCATATTGATTTTCTCGACAGCTTCTGTGAATCGGAGTCTCTGCTGGAGCAGTTCCGGCCCATGTATACCCGGCTGCATGCCCTGCGCAGTAAAATCCGTGAGCTGGAAAAAAGCGGTCAGCAGCGGGAGCAGCGCATTGATATGCTGCGGTATCAGCTGGATGAAATTGCAGCGGCAGAGCTGAAGCCCGGCGAAGAGGAGGAGCTGACGGAACGCCGCCAGTTCTTTGAAAATGCCGGTAAGCTGGCATATGCATTGCAGTCCGCCACCATGCTGCTGTCCGGTGATGAGGATGAGGACGGCGCCTATGATTTGCTGTCCCAGGCAGCAGATGAACTGTCTGATGTGGCTGCACTGTCCAAAGAGCTGCATGGTATTTCCAAAAAAGCAGATGAACTGCGATACCAGCTGGATGATCTGGCAGCTTCGGTTGCCATGATGGCATCCGATGTGGATTTTTCCGAAGCAGAGCGGGATGCTGTGGAGGAACGGCTGGATGTGATTTACCGTCTGCGCCGCAAATATGGTGACACCGTAGAGGAGGTTCTGGCGTATTGTGACAGAGCTTCTTCCGAGCTGGAGGAGCTGGAAAATGCGGATGACCGCAAGGAAGAACTGATTGCGGAATATCGCCAGACGTTGGCGGCAGCACGGGAACTTGCCGGTGAGCTATCCCGGCGCCGTAAGGAGGCCGCAATCGAGCTGGAAGCAAAGATTGTGGAACAGCTGAAGGATCTGGATATGCCGAAGGTGCGCATCAGCATTCAGGTATCCACCCAGACCAAGCTGAACACCCATGGTATGGATGAAGTCCGGTTCCTGATTTCCACGAATCCGGGTGAGCCGGTCAAGCCGCTTTCCAAAATTGCCTCCGGTGGTGAGCTGTCCCGTATCATGCTTGCGATTAAAAATGTCTTGACGCAGTCGGAAGATGTGGGTACACTTATTTTTGATGAAATTGATACCGGCGTCAGCGGCAGGGCAGCACAGAAGATTGCATGGAAGCTGGGAGAAATTTCCCGCAGCAAGCAGACCCTGTGCGTGACCCATCTTCCGCAGCTGGCTTCCATGGGTGACCATCACCTGCTCATCAAAAAGTCACTCTCGGAAGAATATACCTATACGGATGTCTTTTCTCTGAATGAGGAGGAGCGTGTCCAGGAGCTGGCACGTATGCTGTCCGGTGATGCCATTACCGAGCTGTCCATGCGCAATGCGGCAGAACTGCTCGAACGTGCGGCATCCAATAAAAAAAGTCAAATATCCGGCTCACAGCCGGTGTGATAAAGCGTTAATAGAAAGGGTTTCATTACGATGTCTCAAGTTTATGAAGAACTCCAGGCACGCGGCTTAATTGCCCAGTGCACCAACGAAGAAAAGGTACGTGATCTGCTGGATAACCATCAGACTACGTTCTATATTGGCTTTGATGCCACAGCAGATTCCCTGCATGTAGGACATTTCCTGCAGTTGGTTGTCATGGCTCGCCTGCAGCAGGCTGGTCATCGTCCGATTGCACTGATCGGCGGCGGTACCACCATGATCGGTGACCCCACCGGTAAGACCGACATGCGCAAGATGCTGACCAAGGAAGAAATTGACCACAATGCAGAATGCTTCCGCAAGCAGATGCGCCGTCTGGTTGATTTTGAAAATGACAAGGCAGTGATGCTGAACAATGCGGACTGGATCCTGAAATTCAATTATATGGACTTCCTGCGTGAAGTCGGCGTACATTTCTCTGTCAACCGTATGCTGACAGCTGAGTGCTTTAAGACCCGTCTGGAAAAGGGTCTGAGCTTCATTGAGTTCAACTATATGCTGCTGCAGAGCTATGATTTCCTGCATCTGTACCGCACCATGGACTGCCATCTGGAGCTGGGCGGTGACGACCAGTGGTCCAACATCATCAATGGTGCAGACCTGATCCGCCGTGTGGATGGCAAGGATGATGCATATGGTCTGACCTTCACCCTGCTGACCACCTCGGAAGGCAAGAAGATGGGCAAGACCGAAAAGGGTGCAGTATGGCTTGATCCGGAAAAGACCTCTCCCTATGAGTTCTACCAGTACTGGAGAAACATCAATGATGCGGATGTCATCCGTGTTATGAAGATGCTGACCTTTATGACTCTGGATGAAATCGCAGAGTATGAAAAGCTGGAAGGTGCCGGCCTGAACAAGGCAAAGGAGCGTCTGGCATATGAGATCACTGCTATGGTTCATGGCAAGGAAGAAGCAGAAAAGGCAATGAATGCTGCAAAGGCTGCATTTTCCGGCGGAGCATCCGCAGATATGCCCACCACTGTACTGACTGCTGAGGATCTGACCGACGGACAGATCGGCGCCATGGATCTGCTGGTCAAGACTGGTCTGGTCAAGTCCAAGAGCGAAGCACGCCGTACCATTCAGCAGGGCGGCCTGACCATCAATGATGCCAAGGTAACTGACGTATACGCAGCGTATGGCGCAGATGCGTTTGCCGGTGACGGCATGATCATCCGTAAGGGCAAGAAGTCCTTCCGCAAGGTTACACTGTAACAAAACTAACATGTGAACCGCTTTTCCCGGCATATGGTGTCAGGAAAAGCGGTTTTCCTGTGTTACAGCCTTTGACATTTCAAACACCACAAAAAGTGTGGAAAGTTCCGGAGTTTTTTGTATTTATCCACAGATTGGAAAGTAATTTACGCCTTGAAGCAATATGCCTTTGATGGTATAATAAAAGAATTGAGAATCAAAAAGTGTATCAATCACTCCACAAAGGAGGCATTTCGATGGATCGAATTTCCATTCTTGGTGTACAATTTGATGCCATCTCCAAAGCGGAAGCAGTGCAGCGTGCCATGGCTGCCATCCGCCACGGGGAAAAGGGCTATGTTGTTACGCCTAATTCTGAAATTGTCTATATGGCACGCAAGGATACCCAGTTAAAAAAACTGCTGAACGCAGCAGAACTGGTTCTGCCGGATGGCATTGGTGTTGTCCATGCGGCAAAAATCCTCAAGAAGCCGATTCGGGAAAAGGTAGCTGGCATTGAATTTGCCGCAGATATGATTGCTGAAATGGCGAAGGAAGGACGCAGCCTGTTTTTGTTCGGTGCAAAGCCGGGTGTCGCAGAGCAGGCGGCGGAAAATCTGAAAAAACAGTATCCCGGACTGGTGATTACCGGCTGCCGGGACGGTTATTTTAAGAATGATGAGGAGGCTGTGCGTGATATCAACGCAGCAGGCCATTCTGATGTCATTCTGGTATGCCTGGGTGCACCCAAGCAGGAAATTTTCATGCATGCACATCTGCCGGAACTGAATGGCACGCTGTTATGCGGTCTGGGCGGCTCACTGGATGTCTATGCAGGCATTGTGGAACGTGCACCGGATTTCTATGTGAATCATGGTCTGGAATGGTTTTACCGCCTGAAAAAGGAGCCATGGCGTGCCAAGCGCATGACTGCATTGCCCAAATTCCTGCTGACTGTGATGAAGACCAGAATCACCGGGGAAAAATAATACATAAAGGAAGAAATCATACATGAATGTCAAGCTGATTGCTTATACACCGTCACCGGAACAGCTGATTTCTGCAGCGGCCAAAACCTGTTATTCTGCCGCAACGGTTGACACATTGCTGGATGGATTGGATGAGGAGAAAACCAAATCCTATCTGACCATGCTGACTGATATCGGACATGAAAGCCCGATTGAGCACGCATCGTTTACCTTTGCCATTGAGGGCGTGTCCCGCTCTCTGCTGGCACAGATTACCCGTCACCGCATGGCATCCTTCAGCGTACAGTCCCAGCGGTATGTCAAGGAGCATGCCTTTGAATTTGTGGTTCCCCATGAAATTGAGGCGGTTCCGGAGGCAAAGGAAGCCTTCCTCAAGGCCATGGAGGATGACCAGAAAACCTATGAAAAGTTGTCTGCGATTCTGCAGGAGAAGCATATGAAAACCTTTCTGGCAGAGGGCTGCACCGAGGCGGAAGCACGCCGGAAGGCAGAAAAGAAAGCCATTGAGGATGCGCGTTATGTGCTGCCCAATGCCTGCGCGACAAAGATGGTTATGACAGCCAATGCCCGCTCCCTGCACAATTTCTTCCGGCTCCGCTGCTGCAACCGGGCACAGTGGGAAATCCGTGAGCTGGCGGAGGAAATGTACCGGCAGGTCTATGCAGTTGCACCGACGCTGTTCCGCAAGGCCGGACCTTCCTGCACCTGCGGCGCCTGCTCGGAAGGCAAGATGACCTGTGGAAAGGCTGCGGAAGTGCGGGAAAAATATGACCGGATTCGCCGGGAGTGTGCAGAATGAAGGGAAAACTGCTGGTGCTGGAGGGCACCGATGCCTCTGGCAAGTCCACACAGTTTGAACGTCTGTGCCAGGCGCTGGATGAACGGAATATTTCCTATCGCCGCCTGGTTTTTCCGCGGTATCAGGAGGAATCCTCCGCACTCATCCGCATGTATTTAAACGGACAATTCGGTTCCCATCCGGATGATGTGAATGCATATACTGCCTCCACCTTTTTCGCAGTGGATCGGTATGCATCCTATCAGACCGAATGGAAAGACTATTATGAAAACGGCGGCTTGATTCTGGCTGACCGATATACCACCTCCAATGCGGTTCATCAGGCATCCAAGCTGGAGGGAGAAGAACAGGAAAACTATCTGAACTGGCTGTTTGATTTTGAATATCATATTATGGGGATTCCCGCGCCGGATCAGGTATTCTTTCTGGATATGCCCACAGAGGCGGTGCGCAATCTGTTGGAGCACCGGCAGGGCAAAACACAGGATATCCATGAAAAGGATATTCCTTATCTGAAAAAATGCTATGAAACTGCATCCCGGCTGGCTGACCGGTTCGGCTGGCATCGGATCCGCTGTACACAGGGAAATGCCATCCGCAGCATTGCGGATATTTCCGATGAGCTGGTGGCAGCGGTTTGCAGCGCAATTGTCTAAAGGAGATACCAATTTTATATGCTACCATTTCAACCTGTCAAATTAGGGGATAAGGGGAAGGCAGACGAATATCTGTCAAAACAAAACTACCGTATCTGTGAACATTGTTTTACAGATCTGTTTATCTGGAAGGATCATTACGATACCCAGCTTTGTTTTCTGGATGGTTTTATACTTGTGAAAATGGCAACCTTTCCGGAAAAAATACCGATGTATCTTGCGCCAATCGGCACAGGAGATCTGAAACAGGTCTTGCTGGCCATGGAAGCAGACGCACAGGAGCGGGGTATTGCTTTCACACTCTGCAGCATTCCGGAGCCAATGATTGCAGAAATTGAAGCGGTGCTGCCAGGACGTTATGTTATTCAGGATTATCCGGACGGTGCGGATTATATTTATGCTGCTGACAAACTGCAGACACTTTCCGGCAAAAAGCTGCAGTCCAAACGGAATTTTGTCAACCGGTTCAAAAAGACCTATGAAGGCCGCTGGTCCTATGAGGATATGACAGATGAAAACATGGAAGAAGCCTTCCAGTTTCATCTTCACTGGTGTGAAACCGGCAACAACTGTCCGAATGGTACCATGTATTCCGGTGAAACCTGTGCGGTATCATTGGCACTGAACAACCGGGAAGCGCTTGGCATGAAGGGCGGTCTGCTGCGGCTGGATGGCAAGGTGATTGCCTTTACCATGGGCTGTCCGGTCAGCGAGGATACCTATGTTGTCCAGCTGGAAAAAGCGGAGGCATCCATTCCGGGCGCTTATCCCATGATTAACCAGCAGTTTGCGCAGCATCAGTTTGACGGGTATACCTATGTCAATCGTGAGGATGATCTGGGCCTGGAGGGGCTGCGCAAGGCAAAGCAGTCCTATCATCCTGTCATGATGGGCAAAAAATTTACGGCGGTGAAGGCATGATTCGTTTTGCGCAGGTATCGGATCAGGACGCCGTTATCGCGTTGTGGAAACGCTGCTTTCCCGGAGATGATGACTTTCGTGACTGGTTTTTCGCACAGGTATATGATCCTGCTGTGACATTGCTGGATGAGGAACAGGGCGAGCTGTGCGCTATGGTACAGATGCTGCCCTATCAGCTGCGTGATGCCCGGGGTGTTCGTCCGGTTACGTATATTTACGGAGCCTGTACAGCACCGGAATACCGCAGACAGCATCGTATGGACCGGCTGCTGCAGCATTCGTTTGAGCTGGACCGGCAGAAGGGCAGTGTGGCTTCCATCCTGATTCCGCAGGAGGAATGGCTGTTTGGTTTTTATGACCAGTTTGGCTATCAGACGGCATTTTATCTGGATACAGCTGTGATGCATCGGGAAGATGTACCGGTTTCCGACGGGATACGCCGCATGACCGCCGCAGATATTCCGGCAATGCGGGAGCTGTATGAAGCTGCTCCCGGGGTACGGCTGCTGCGGTCGGACACCGACTGGAAAAGACAGCTGGAGCTGTTTGAACGGCTGGGTGCAGGGGTTTATGGACTGGAAGCAGATGGCAGCCTGAAAAGCTATGCCTTTGTCTGGCAGGATGGAGCAGAACAGCTGTGGGCACAGGAGTGCTGCGGTGCGGATACCCATATGCTTGCACAGGGCATCCTGCGGGACTGTGCCTGCCAGCGCATTCGTATGACATCATCCAAGCCGGTACACAAGCTGGGCTGTATCCGCTATCATGATGATACACGGGTGGAACCCGGATATTTTAATCTGTTATTCAATTGAGGAGGAAATTGCTATGGTATATGTTTTCCATGTAGACGGCTATGAAGATACAGAAATGATTGCTCCGCTGGATATGCTGTCCCGTGCAGGGATTCCCATGACCCGTGTGGGCGTTACCGGCAAGACGATTACAAGCAAAATGGGCTTTACCATTGAAGCGGATATCACACCGGAGGAACTGGATTTATCCGACTGTGAAATGATCTTCCTGCCGGGCGGACCGGGAACCAAGAATTATTTTGACAAGCCGGTGATTGACAAGGCCATTGCTTATTGCAAGGAACATCATTGCTATATGGCGGCAATCTGTGCCGCACCGTCTGTACTGGCAGCCAAGGGCGTGCTGGATGGCAAAAAAGCGGTCTGCCATTTCAGTGTCAACGAAAAAATGGGCAGTGCACAGCTGCAGGAGGACAAGCTGGTGTGTGTGGATGACAACATCATCACCGGCTGCGGTGCGGCAGCATCCATTGAGCTTGGTCTGACCATGGTGGAACTGCTGCGTGGTAAGGAAACGGCGGACAAGGTGCGTCATGGCATTGCATACCGTGGATAAAGCCGCACTTCGGCGCCGGCTGCTGCACAGCAGACATGCTGTCCCCAAGGCAGAACGGGAGGCAATCCATCAGGCTATTTTTCGGAAGGTACTTGCCAGTGAACCATATCAGAAGGCAGAAACCATTTTTGCCTATTGGTCCACAGAGGATGAGATTGATACCCATGCCATTATTGAAGATGCTCTGCGGCAGGGAAAACGGGTTTGTGTACCCAAATGTATGCCGGGACATCGGATGGAACCGCGGCAGATCGGTTCCGAAGCAGATCTGACAGAGGAAACCTTTGGCATCCCGGAACCCGGTGCCCATTGCACGGTGATTCCGCCGGAGGAAATCCAGCTTTGTCTGGTACCGGCGCTGGCCTGTGATGCTTCCGGTGCGCGTTTGGGTTATGGCGGCGGATTTTATGATCGGTTTCTGCCCCAGACACCGGCATACCGCATGGCATTATGTGCACAGGCTCGGATTCTGGAAGAAGTTCCGGCACAGGAGCATGACATCCGCTGCCATTGTATTGTGACTGAAACGGAGGTAATGCTGATTCATGAAAGATAAATCTACCATTCTGCCGGGACTGATGCTGTTTGCCTGTTTCATGGTACTGACCGTATGCAGCATCGGATTTGATTTTGCCTTTTCCAGGATTCCGTCTATCGGTGTTATCATTGTGGAGCTGCTGGCATTTATTCCGCCCGCATATTGCCTGTATAAGGCACAGGATGATACCTTTCAGATGAATTTTCGGTTGGAACGCCATACGGAAAAAATACCCATGTATTTTGGCTTTACGGTCAAGTTTGCTCTGGCGGTTTCCTTCCTGTCCTTTTTGGCAAATGTGATTGTCTATGTGATCTGCGGTGCAAATGATATTGATGTCAGCAGTATGATTACCACCAGCGGCGTGGGAAACCAGTATGGGTTTATCAGTTTTCTGGGGATTGTTATCCTCTCTCCGGTTGTTGAGGAGATTTTTGTCCGCGGCGCATTGTTTTCCTGTTTTGAACGGGAAGCGGGCACAGTAGTCAGCATCCTGCTGAGCGGCATTTGTTTTGCCATGCTGCATGGTTCCCTGTTTAACTTTGTGGGCCCTCTGCTTGCCGGCTGTGCATATGCATTCCTTGTGTATATGTTTGACTCAATCTGGCCTGCAATCCTTGCACATATCATCAATAACTGCTATTATTATATTATCAATTATTTGATTCAACTGTACAGTTCCTTTGGAATTTGGAAATACTTTACGTATATCAATGTGATTCTGTTTCTGTTGACGCTGTACCTGACACTGCGTTCACTGGAATCCCAGATTCGTCTGCATCGGCTGCGCAGTCTCCAGCCCAACAGGAGTACTGTACCGGTGGCAATTCGTGACTGTATTGTGAATCCCGGATTTTTTATTTTTATTTCCAGCTTTGTCGTCAGCATCGCGCTGAAATAGAGAAAATGCTACCCCTTTTACTTACAGTAAAAGAGAAAGGATACTGATATGAAAGCGAATCACAACAATCATACGCCAGACCCGCAAAACAAGCGAAAAAAGACCATTCGCAGGAAGAAAAAATCCCGTTCCGGCATCAGCAGTACCCTGTTGTATCTGCTCAGCATTCTGGTGATTTCTGCTGTGCTGGCAACAACCGGTATTCTGCTTTCCAATGATCTGTTTGCACTGGCAAAACCGGATCGGGATATTACGGTGACCATTCCGGAGGATGCATCTGTCAAGCAGGTGTCCAAGCTGCTGGATAAAAGCGGTGTTGTCAATTATGGTTCCTTCTTCCGCCTGTTTACCGGTATTGTGTATAAGGATATTGAATTCCGGCCGGGTATGTGGACGCTGAATTCTGACATGGACTATCGTGAGATTGTCAATGAAATCCGCCTGACCAGCAAGAGCACAGTGACGGTAACCATTCCGGAGGGCTATACCATCAATAACATCATAGATCTTTTGGTTGAAAATGGTCTCAGCTCGGAGAATGAACTGAAAACCGTTCTGCAGAACAGTTCCTTTACCTATGATTTCCTGCCGGAGGATGTGGGCAATGAAACCAACAGTCTGGAAGGATATCTGTTCCCGGACACCTATGAATTCTATCTGAACGACAGTGCGGAAACCATTATCAGCAAAATGTTGGGTAATTTTGAGAACAAAATCAATGATGATTCCAACGGTAAGAGCCTTGCCGAGCTGTGTAAGGAAAAAGATATTTCGATTTCTGATATGGTTATCATCGCTTCCATGGTGGAAAAGGAATCTGTGGACGCAAAGGATATGCTGGATGTATCCGGTGTCATTTGGAACCGTCTGAATCACAAGTCAGAGTATCCGTATCTGAATATTGATGCTACCATCCAGTATGTTGTGGGACATACAGAACTGACCGATGCGGACATGAAGTATGACAGCCCATATAACACCTATACCAGCAAGGGTCTGCCGCCGGGACCGATCTGTAACCCGGGATATGATGCATTGCTGGCAGCTGTACAGCCTTCTGTACACGATTATTATTACTATGTTGCAAACGCCGACCACACCGCACATATCTATGCCAAGACGCAGGAGGAACAGACTGCCAACATTGCAGCTGTCCAGAGAGAAAAGGATGCGGCCGGTGATTAAGGGGAATTTATGAACAAACCTGAAATTTTATCGCCTGCCGGCGATATGGAACGCCTGAAATATGCCATTGCTTATGGTGCAGATGCTGTGTATCTGGCAGGAAAACACTTTGGCATGCGTGCTGCTTCCAGTAATTTTTCTGATGAGGAGCTGCAGGAAGGCATTGCCTATGCCCATGCACATGGGGTCAAAATCTATGTGACGGTGAATATTTCTCCACGCTCCCATGAATTTGCGGAGCTGGAGGAGTATTTGCAGCGGCTGTATGCCTATGGCGCAGATGCCATCATTGCCTCTGATTTGGGTGTCATTCGCGTGGCAAAGCGTGTGGTTCCCAATCTGCCGCTGCATATCAGTACCCAGACCAGTATTCTGAATTACGAAGCTGCACAGTTCTGGGTAGATATGGGTGCGGAGCGCATTGTACTGGCCCGGGAGCTGTCCCTGCAGGAAATCAAGACCATCCGTGACGCAATTCCGCCGGAGGTGGAAATTGAATGCTTCGTTCATGGTGCCATGTGCATTTCCTATTCCGGACGCTGCCTGATTTCCAACTATACCACCGGACGGGATGCCAACCATGGTGCCTGTGCCCAGTCCTGCCGATGGAAGTATGCTCTGATGGAGGAAAAACGTCCCGGACAGTATTTTCCGGTGGATGAGGATGAACGGGGTACATATCTGTACAATTCCAAGGATATGTGCATGATTGATCACATCCCGGAGCTGATTGCCGCAGGGGTTACTTCCTTTAAAATTGAAGGCCGTGCCAAGACTGCCTATTATACCGCGGGCATTACCGCTGCATACCGCCGGGCTGTGGACGCCTATTTCGCCAATCCCACACCGGATTTCAAGGTGCCGGAGGATATCCGGGAAGAGATCAGCAAAATCAGCCATCGGGAATATTTTACCGGATTTTATTTCGGACGGGATCCCAAGGGGCAGTATTATCCGGATGTCATGTATATTCGTGACTGGGAAATTTCTGCTCTGTTTGAAAGCTGTGACGCGGAAGGAAATGCGGTTTTTGTGCTGAAAAATCGTTTCTTTGCTGGAGATACACTGGAGCTGATGCAGCCGGGCAAACCGGTTTATGCGTTCAAGGTGGAGAATATGCGCAATGATGAGGGAGAAGTGCTGGATGCAGCACGCTCCGCAATGATGCGTCTGCACCTGAAATTTCCATTCCAGGTATCGGATTTTGCCATTCTCCGCAAGGAAAAGGCTGCAAATCCGATCAAACCGGTTGACAAACAGGCATAAATATGTATAATGAAAGTGTTATACAGCTAAAATGGCGATGACGAAATGAGACAGGAATAAATTGCCTGATAGAGAGCAGGGGATGGTGGAAGCCCTGCAGTGCAGTGTCCTGTCAGCTGCTTCCGAGCCATCCGGGATGAACCGGATCGTTTGTCCGCGTTAAGGACACACTGAGATGCCAGTTATTTGGCAAATTAGGGTGGTACCGCGTAGCTAAGCCTTCGCCCCTATACCGGGGCGGAGGCTTTTTTGTTGCTGTAAAAAATTTTTAATTATATGGAGGCATTTACATGCATTACATGGGTTTGAATGAAATCCGTGAAAAGTTCCTCACGTTCTTTGAGTCCAAGGAACATCTGAGACTGCCGAGCTTTTCTCTGATTCCGCAGGGTGACAAGTCCCTGCTGCTGATTAACTCCGGTATGGCTCCGCTGAAGCCGTATTTTACCGGTGAGCAGGAACCGCCGCGCCGCCGCGTGACAACCTGTCAGAAGTGTATCCGTACCGGTGATATCGAGAATGTAGGCAAGACCGCACGTCATGGCACCTTCTTTGAAATGCTGGGCAACTTTTCCTTCGGTGATTACTTTAAGAAGGAAGCCATTGCATGGAGCTGGGAGTTCCTGACTGAGGTGATGGAGCTGGATCCGAACCGTCTGTATCCGTCGATTTATGAGGATGACGATGAGGCATTTGAGATCTGGAACAAGCAGATCGGCATTCCGGCAGAGCGTATTTTCCGCTTTGGCAAGGAAGATAACTTCTGGGAGCATGGCTCCGGTCCCTGCGGTCCTTGTTCGGAAATCTATTACGACCGTGGAGAAAAGTATGGCTGCGGCAAGCCGGGCTGTACCGTAGGCTGTGACTGCGACCGGTATATGGAAGTATGGAACAACGTATTCTCCCAGTTCAACAACGATGGACAGGGCAACTATACCGAGCTGGTGCAGAAGAACATTGATACCGGCATGGGTCTGGAGCGTCTGGCTGTTGTCATGCAGGATGTGGATTCCCTGTTTGATGTGGATACCGTCAAGAATATCACCAACCATATTTCCAGAATCTCCGGCAAGACCTATGGTGAGTCCTACAAGACCGACGTTTCCCTGCGTGTCATCACGGACCATATCCGGTCTACCGTTATGATGATCTGTGATGGTGTCATTCCGTCCAATGAAGGCCGCGGCTATGTACTGCGCCGTCTGCTGCGCCGTGCGGCACGTCATGGCAAGCTGCTTGGCATTGACAAGCCGTTCCTGTATCAGGTATGTGATACCGTTATCCAGGAGAGCGGCGGAGCATATCCGGCTCTGGTAGAAAAGCAGGGCTATATCCGCAAGGTTATCCAGGTGGAAGAGGAACGCTTTGACGCAACGGTTGACGCAGGTCTGGCGATTCTGAATGATATGATTGAAGCTGCTAAGAAGGCAGGCAGCAAGGAACTGCCGGCTGCTGACGCATTCAAGCTGCATGACACCTATGGCTTCCCGATTGACCTGACCATCGAAATTCTGGAAGAGCAGGGCATGCGCACCGATCGTGAAGGCTTTGATGCTCTGATTCAGGAGCAGAAGGAGCGTTCCCGTGAGGATCGTAAGCGTATGGGCGATGTCGGCTGGGCTTCTGAGGATCTGGGTCTGGATAAGTCTCTCAAGACCGAGTTCTGCGGTTATACCGATCTGGAAGCAACCGGCAATGTGCTGGCTCTGATTGCGGAGGGGGAGAGCACCGATGCAGTCCGCGCAGGCTCCAAGGTAACCGTTGTTCTGGATAAGACCCCGTTTTATGCGGAAATGGGCGGTCAGGTACCGGACTACGGCACCATTTCTCATGGCGACTGTGAGATTGAAATTAATAATGTACAGAAGAATGGTGACGGACGTATTTACCTGCATTCCGGTGTAGTAAAGAGCGGTGTCATCAGCCGCGGTGATACCGTGACCTGTAAGGTAGACAAGGAACGCCGTCAGGCAATCTGCCGTTCCCATACGGCAACCCATCTGCTGCAGCAGGCTTTGCGTGAGGTTCTCGGCAGCCATGTTGAGCAGGCTGGTTCTTATACTGATGCGGATCATGTCCGTTTCGACTTTACCCATTTTGCTGCCATGACACCGGAGGAAATCGCAAAGGTTGAGGCGCTGGTTAACAATGCCATTCTGGAAGGCATGAATGTCCGTACCGATGAGATGCCGATTGAAGAGGCAAAGAAGCTGGGTGCTATGGCACTGTTCGGTGAAAAGTACGGTGATGTGGTTCGTGTTGTCCGTGCAGGCGATTATTCCATCGAGTTCTGTGGCGGTACCCATCTGGATAACACCGCAAAGGCTGGTATGTTCAAGATTGTCAGTGAGGCTTCCGTTGCTGCCGGTGTACGCCGTATTGAGGCACTGACCGGCCGGGCATTCCTGGAAATGGTGGAAAAGCGTGAGGAAACACTGAATGAAATCGCATCGGAGCTGAAGGCTACACCGAATGATGTTGTCAGCCGTGCAGGTCAGATGGTAGAAGAAATGCGTGAGCTGCGCCGCAGCATTGAGTCTCTCAATGGCAAGGTAGCAGAAATGAAGCTGGTGGATCTGTTCAATCTGACCCGTGATGTGCATGGTGTCAATGTACTGGCTGCCAAGCTGGAAGGTGAATCTCCGGAGCTGATGCGTACACTGGGCGACCTGATTAAGGAACGTGCACCGAAGATGGTAGCAGTTCTGGCAGTTGTTACCGGTGACAGCAAGGTACAGCTGCTCTGTGTCTGCGGCAAGGAAGCACTTAAGGCTGGTGCACATGCAGGCAAGATCATCAAGGAAGTTGCCAAGATGTGCGGCGGCGGCGGTGGCGGCCGTCCGGATTCCGCTTCTGCAGGCGGCAAGAAGCCGGAGAAGCTGGAAGAAGCACTGGAAGCAGTCAACAACATTGTGGATGCAATGCTGAAATAAATCTGTCTTCATCTGGAAGGAGGATGTCTGATGGAGGATTGTCTGTTCTGTAAAATTATCGCAGGGGAAATCCCCTCCAAAA
>CAMBYS010000034.1 GCA_945872165.1 uncultured Clostridia bacterium
ATGGAAAAGCCGGTATGCTCAGAAAGGGTTTTCAGTGTTACAGCCATAATATCAAGCCTCCCTCCATACCATTATAGGGAAATTATCCTGCGGAAGCAAGACGGAACCTGCAGGTGGGGCACGGAGGCATAAAAGAAAATGTTTTATGAACAAAGGTGCAGGCTGCTTTACAGTATCTCGCTGTATGTGCTATGATGAAGCAGGAATCTCCGGAGGTGAAATCGGATGGATAACAAAAAGAATTATACCATTACAGAGGTAAAGGAAGACGCTGATCCGGAGCAGGAGGCGCAGAACCGGCTGACAGAGGATCCATTGGACCATCTGCCGGATGTGTCATCCCGGACAGGCGGGCTTCCCATTGTGACATTTATTCTGGTCTGTCTGTCAGCTTGTTCTGTCATGATGATCGGCAAGGTCCTTACGGCAGAGTCCGCCCTTTTTGCGCTGATCTGCCTGCTTGTCATCGGCATTGTGGTTTTCGGCATGGTTGCCCTGATCCGGGGAATGTTTACCAAACTGCATCATCAGCAGGAAAAGGAATACTGGTATCCTCTTAGCGCCGCCATTATGGCAGCCGGTATTCTGGTAGGACTGATTATCGGTATTTGCAGCGGTCTGTGACGCATGGATTTTTTACAAACCGGACATACTTTTGTTAAATGGAAGTCATAGTTTTTGCATATACTCTGGATAGTGAAAAATGAATCACCGTGATGGGAGCTTTTTTCACATTTCCTTTCTCTTGTGAGTGCTCTGTCTTCCCTGCGGCAGGATATGCATATCGCGCAGGGGAATGGCAGGATATTCAGTCTCCCCCTTTTTCATGTTTTTATACCGGAACCCTGGACAGGATCATGCTGTTCAGGGTTCTTTGTCTGTCCGGCATCGCATAAAATAGCACGAAACCGTGGAATACGGAAAAAAACTTGTCATATTTTCAAATATGGCTTATAATCGTAGAAACAGAGACTGCAATAATCCAGACAGGGAGGATACCATCATGTATTGCATCCGATGCGGAAAACAGATCGGTGACGGCGTAAAATACTGTATGTTTTGCGGTGCACCCACAGAAGAAGGCAGAAAGGCGCAGGCAAGACCGGAACCGGATACCGCTTCGATTCCAACCGATTTCTTTTCCCGCAGAATGCAGGAAGAACAGGATGATTTTACCATAGCCATTCCTCAGGATTTTATCCAGAAGCCGGCACCGGACCACAGGGAACCGGATCCGGCAGGTGAGATGGAATATACACAGATGGTATCCCGTCAGGAAATTGCGGAAGCCATGCGGGAGCAGCTGCCGGAGCAGGAGATCCAGCTGCCGGAGGAAGAAATCCAGCTGCCGGAAGAAGAGATCCAGCCGCCGGAAGGCCTGTCGGAGCAGCTTGCAGATATGATTGATACCCGGCAGTCCCAGCCGGAAGAAGCACAGGAGATTGAAGATGAGGCGTATACCCATGTGATCTCCCGGGACAATATCCATGCGGCGCTGGCATCCCTGCGGGGAGAAGAAGCCGAACAACCTCAGGAGATTGAAAGTCTGGAATATTCCCGGGTGATGTCCAAAGAGGAAGCCCGGGAAGCTGCTGCAAAGCTGGGCTATGGGGTACAGACAGAGCCGGAGGATACCGCAGCGGCAGATGACATCGAGAGTGAGGAGTTTACCCGTGTCATTTCCAGGACAGAAATCCGTGAAGCCCAAAAGGCGGAGGAATCTGAACCGGAGGAAGAGACCGATGTGACAAAAATTCCGGATATTCCGATTCCCGGTGATTTTGTGGCACCTCAGCCGGTGCGGGAGGAACGGGTCTATGCCAATCCGGATGCCGCCTACCGCAGAAATCAGCTCCGATACCGGGAAGAACCGGAGGAGGATGAGATGGATGAGGAGGATGGACCGGAACAGCTCATCAGTGTGCGGGGCATTATTGTGGTGGCAATGGTAGTCATTGTATTGTTTGCCATTGCCGTAGGAGCTGTGGTCATGGCCCTGCAGGGAAGTGAACCGCAGCCTGCGGGTTCCGGCTCCGATGATACCGGAATCAGCTTCTCATATGGAGAATCCGCAGATTGAGCGAATATGATGAATAGATAGATTCTTGTCTGATTTTAGACAATTGTTGCGTATTTTTGTGGGAAATGCATAAAAATGCGGCGGTTTTAACGGGATGTTTATTTCAAATCCGTTGACAAGACAAATGCCTTGTCCTATAATGATATAAATATAGTTGGTATATTTGTAAGCAGTATCTGAAATGGTGTGGCAGAAAAGCTGTATTTTTAGATACATGCTGGGTGAAGGATCGAGTCATTGCCGGATGTTGCAGCTGTCAGAATGGGTAAATGCGGCTGCAATGGAAGGAATGAGGATGGAGGACATCGGAAATGAAAAATATATTGTTTGCTGCATCGGAATGCGTGCCGTTTGTAAAAACCGGCGGCCTGGCAGACGTTGTGGGCGCACTTCCTAAATCTTTGGACAAGAGCAAATATGATGTGCGTGTTATCCTGCCGGACTATACCTGCATTCCGCAGAAATTCCGCAGCCGGTTTACTTATTTTGGACATTGCTATATGGATCTGGGCGAGCTGGGTAACTTCTATGTAGGCATTATGACCTGCGAATATGAAGGAATCCGGTATTATTACATTGACAATGAGCACTTTTTCCATGGCGAAAAGCTGTATAGTGATATTCTGTGGGATATCCAGAAGTTCAGCTTTTTCTCCAAGGCAGTGCTTTCTGTACTGCCGGTCATCGGCTTCCGTCCGGATATCATCCATTGCCATGACTGGCAGACTGCGCTGATTCCGGTATTCCTGCATGAAATGTTCCAGGATAATCCGTTCTTCCGTGGCATCCGCACGGTTGTGACCATCCATAATCTGAAATTCCAGGGCGTTTGGGATATCAAGACCATGCGCCGCTTTACCGGTCTGCCGGGACATGTCTTTGTACTGGGACGAATGGAATTCCATAAGGATGCCAATATGCTCAAGGGCGGCCTGGTATATGCTGACCGCATTACCACCGTCAGTGACAGCTATGCACAGGAAATCAAGATGCCCTATTATGGCGAAGGTCTGGATGGTCTGCTCAATGCCAAGGCAGATTCCCTCAGCGGTATCCTGAATGGTATTGATTATGACCTCTATAATCCGGCAACCGATTCCCTGTTGGCGGCAAATTATGATGAAACCAGTTTTGAGGAGGGTAAGAAGGCTTGTAAGCTGGCACTGCAGCGTGAGCTGGGCATGCCGGAGGATCCGGATGTCATGATGCTGGCCATGATTACCCGACTGACAGACCAAAAGGGTCTGGATCTGGTAGAATGGGTACTGGAACGCCTGCTGACTTCCCGTGTACAGCTGGTTATCATTGGTACCGGTGATCCGCGGTATGAAAATCTGTTCCGCCATTATGAATGGACCCGGAAGGGACAGGTTTCTGCCAATATTCTGTTTAATGAAACAAGAGCACATCGCCTGTATGCCGCAGCGGATGCGATGCTGATGCCGTCCCGGTTTGAGCCCTGTGGACTGACCCAGTTGATTTCCCTGCGTTATGGCACGGTGCCGATTGTCCGTGAGACCGGCGGTCTGCGGGATACTGTCCAGCCCTACAACTGGTATGAACAGAGCGGTACCGGCTTCTCCTTTGCAAATTACAATGCAGATGAGATGCTGCAGACCATTTTCTATGCAGAACAGGTATTTTATGATAATCCGGAGGCATGGAAGAGTATGGTCAAGCGCGGCATGACCACTGACTTCTCCTGGAATGCATCCGCAAAGAAGTACGAAGCACTGTACGATTCTCTGGGATAAATACACCATCAAAGGCAGATCCATTTGGGTCTGCCTTTTTTCATGCGCACAGCAAGCCGGGACATATCGTCAAGAATATTTTGTTGGAGAAGGGAAAATTTATTCGATTGACAGCTTGACATTGTCGGTCGATGCGCATATAATCATAACATATTTTTTTTGATTCCAAAGGTGGAAGGCTTTTGGAATTTTTTATTTTTATGGCAATTTAGGCGCTGTCTGAAGGTCAAAAGGCTGTTTTGGCGTTTCAGACACACCGAAAGAAAGGATGAAGTATATGAATAAGCTGCTGAAGAACAATACGTTCCTGATCTTCCTTGCCATGATCCTTGGCATGGTAGCAGGTGTCATTGTCCCCAATGTCATGGTATCTGTAAAGTTTATCGGTGATATTTTCCTCCGCCTGATCCAGATGTCTGTTGTCATACTGGTTATGGGCTCTGTCATTGAAGCAGTAGGCTCTCTGAAGCGGAAGGAAATCGGTGCATTGGGCGGTAAGGCATTTATCGGTTTTGCCTGCACCACCATCGTTGCCGGTACGGTTGGTATTATTGGTGCCAACATTGTCAAGCCTGGTTCCGGCATCCAGTTTACCGGAGATCTGGCAACCGATATCACGGGTTCCGATCAGACCCTGACGGAAATTATCACCAATTTCTTCCCGAATAACATTGTAGCTTCTATTTCGGAGGGTAATACCATTCAGGTCATTGTATTTGCGCTGCTGGCAGGTCTGGCAGTCAGCTATCTGTCTGAAGTAAATGGAAACAGCAAAGTTCTGGAAGGGGTAAAAGCCATCAATCAGGTGCTGCTGACCATCATCAAAATGGTGATGAAGATTGCTCCTTTGGGTATTTTCTCCCTGCTGGGCTGGGCAATCGGCAATTATGGTCTGGCAGTAATCCTGCCGCTGGCAAAATTCCTTGGTACCTTTGCGGTATGTGCATTCCTGATTCTGGCAGTATTCATTACGCTGACTGCGGCATATGTCAAGGTAAGTCCGATTCGTCTGACCAAAAAGCTGACACATATGGGTGTGGTTGCGTTTACCACGACCTCCTCTGCGGTTACCCTGCCCACCAAGATGGATGATTCTGAGAATAAAATTGGTATCAGCAAGCGGGTATCCCGTCTGGTCAATCCGCTGGGTATGTCCCTCAACAGTGATGGTCTGGCATTGTATCTGGCACTGGCATGCCTGACAGTAGCACAGTTCTTTGGTGTGGAAATGAGCCTTCAGCAGCAGTTTGTTGTTGTCATTATGTCGACACTGGCAACATTGGGTACGGTTGTGGTACCGGGCGGCGGTCTGGTTGCACTGGCAATTGTCCTGCCCACCATTGGTCTGCCGATTGAAGGTGTTGCATTGCTTTCCGGTATTGACTGGTTCTCCGGTATGTTCCGTACCACATTGAATGTCATTGATGATGTACTGGTTGCCCTGATTGTTGCAAAACAGGAGGGTGAATTTGACAGAGAAATCTTTGATAAGGATTAAGGCATAGAAAAAATAGAGAAAAAGCGGTGGATTCACATAGAATCTGCTGCTTTTTTTCTGTGTGATGGGATAAAACGGCAGGCATTGCACATACTACCTCCAAACGAATGGAGGAATGAATGATGGAGCTAACACCACAGGAATATCAACAGCTTGTGCAAAAGCATGTGAAGCCATCGCCGCTGGGAAAGGACATGCTGTGGGCCTTTGTGGTTGGCGGTGGAATTTGTGTGCTGGGGCAGGGCATTCTGGATTTCTGGAAGGCAGCAGGATTAAATGAAAAAGATGCAGCCACAGCTACATCCATAACTTTGATAGGACTGTCTGCCCTGCTTACCGGGCTGCATCTGTATGAAAAGCTGGCAAAGTATGCTGGTGCCGGGACATTGGTGCCGATTACTGGGTTTAGTAATTCGGTAGCGTCACCGGCACTGGAATTTAAAAGTGAAGGATTTGTCCTTGGCACAGCGGCAAAGATGTTTACCATAGCTGGACCGGTGATTGTATATGGGATTAGTGCTTCCATTGTGTATGGCATTATTCTGGTCATACTTGGTGCGCTCTGACAGAGGAGGCAGGATATGATTGGAAAACGGATGGGGATAGGAACCATCAAATTTGACCGTCCGCCTCGGGTACGGGCCTGGGCAGCTGTTGGTGGGAAAAAGGAAAAAGAAGGGCCCTTAGGCGCGGAATTTGATAAGGTGTTTACGGATACCATGTGTGGGGAGAGTACCTGGGAAAAGGCAGAAATGCATTTGCAGAAAGTTGCAGCTGGTATGGCGGCAAATAAATGCAAGATACCGATTTCTGCGCTGGATATGATGGTAGCGGGAGATTTGCTTGCACAGTGTGTGGCATCCAGTTATGCGGCAAGAGGGTCACAGGTACCATATCTTGGTGTATATGGTGCTTGTTCTACCATGGCGGAAAGTCTTGGCATTGCGGCATGTATGATAGATGGAGGCTTTGCGCAGAGGGTTTGTGCGGTAGCATCCTCCCATTTTTGTACAGCGGAACGGCAATACCGGTTTCCGCTGGCGTATGGCGGACAGCGCACGCCCACAGCACAGTGGACTGCCACGGCGGCAGGTGCCTGTATTTTAACAGCAGCGGCAGATGATTATGCACCGGTGCGTATTACCCATGTATGTTTTGGAAAGATTTGTGATTTGGGTATTACTGATGCCAATAATATGGGCGCAGCCATGGCACCGGCGGCATATGACACGCTGCGTACCCTACTCAGTGACACCGGCACTCATCCGGAGGATTATGACGGTATTTTTACCGGTGATTTGGGAAAAGTCGGGTCACGGCTGTTATGTGCCATGTTTGAGCAGGATGGGATGTCTATTGCAGACCGGCATGAGGACTGTGGAAAATTATTATTTGATGATAAGCAGGATGTGCATGCGGGAGGATCTGGCTGTGGATGTGCCGCATCGGTATTATGTGCTCATTTGCTGCCCAGATTAGCAGATGGCACCTGGCAGCGCATCATTTTGGCTGCTACTGGTGCGCTCATGAGTCCCACCAGTGTCCAGCAGGGTGAAAGCATTCCCGGAATCTGCCATGCCATTGTGTTGGAATCCGGGAAAAAGAGGTGATTGCGTTATGCAATATATTTATGCTTTTATTACAGGTGGTATTATCTGTGCGTTGAGTCAGATTTTGATTGATAAAACCAAACTGACACCGGCGAGAATACTGACATCTTATGTTGTTTTGGGTGTGATTTTAGCAGCGATAGGAGTATATAAGCCGTTGGTGGACTGGGCAGGAGCCGGGGCGACTGTACCATTGCTGGGGTTCGGCTATACCCTGGCAGAAGGGGTAAAAACAGCTGTTTCAGATAGTGGACTGCTCGGTGCGCTGACTGGCGGAGCAAAAGCGGCAGCAGGCGGTATTTCTGCAGCGGTATTTTTCGGATTGCTTACGGCATTGTTGTTTAAACCGGCGGATAAAAGTTAACACAGATATACGCTTGACCCACAGTCCTAAGGAAGAGACTCACCGGCGAGTCTCTCCCTTAGGAATCCCACTCTGCCGCCAAAGGGGTTGGATACCCCTTTGGAATCCCCAATAATCACCGCGATTTACCTTAGGTACATCGCCATCTGCCTGATACCGCCGGGATTTCCGCAGTTCGGCTTGCATTCCGTGGTTTATTCTCGTATCATCTTGCAAAAATACGCCATATAAAAGGAATAAACCAATATGCAACGCCGAACAGTAACAGAGAGGGCTGAGAGAATAAAGGCTCCCTCAGAGGAGGGAGCTGTCAGCGAAGCTGACTGAGGGAGTTATATCTCGTTTTTAATTTTGCTCAAAGTTACGATTGATACCTCAAACTTACATTTCGCACCTCTCGAAATTTCCTTACATTAACTCCATGTAAAAAAGGGATGCCCCCATGGACATCCCTTTTATTATGATTTGATTTAATATACGCGGATTACAGAAGAAACTTCATGCACCATGCTCATATTCTCCAGAATCAGCAGGGCATCCCGGATATGGCGTTCCCGCACGGTATCTGTAATCACAACCAGCTCTGCGGAATCCCCGGCAGCCTGCTTCTGTAATACCTGGGAGATGCTCACGCCATTGTTGCCCAGCACGCCGGAAACACCCGCAAGGACACCCATGCGGTTTTCCACATTCAGGCGGATATAATACTTGCTGCGGATGTCATCAATCGACTTGACCGGAACATTTTTATAGCAGGTACAGCCGATTCGGCCGGTGCAGCCCATCAGCAGATTGCGTGCGGTATCAATGATATCACCCATTACGGCGGAAGCGGTAGGCAGTTCGCCTGCACCGCGGCCCATAAACATGGCATCATCCAGTGCATCGCCATGGACAAAGACAGCGTTGAAGGCATCGTTAACCGTTGCCAGCGGATGGGAAGCAGGAATCAGCATCGGATGGACACGAACTTCAATGCCTTCCTCTGTATTGCAGGCAACACCCAGCAGTTTGATTGCCTTACCCAGTTCACGGGCATAGCGGATATCTGTGGACTGGATTTTGGTAATGCCTTCGGTATATACATCGTCAAATGTGACACGGGAATGGAAGGCAATGGAAGCCATGATGGCAACCTTGCGGCCGGCATCATAACCTTCAATATCCGCTGTTGGATCAGCTTCCGCATAGCCCAGTTCGGTTGCCATGGCAAGGGCATCAGCAAACTCCATATTGTCCTGGGTCATGCGGGTCAGGATATAATTGGTGGTGCCGTTGACAATGCCCATAATTTCGGAGATTTCATTTCCTGCCAGGCACTGCTTCAGCGGGCGGATAATCGGGATGGCACCGGCAACAGAAGCCTCAAACTGCAGGTCACACTGGTGTTCTGCTGCCAGATCCAGCAAATCACCGCCATGCATGGCAATCAGATCCTTGTTGGCAGTGACGACATTTTTTCCAGCCTTTAAAGCTTCGGCAATATAGGTGTGTGCAGGTTCCATGCCGCCCATCAGTTCCACAACAATCGAGACTTCCGGGTCATTTACAATATCTGCCCAGTTGTCCGTCAGCAGAGAGGAATCCACACCCGGACGTTCCTTTGCTGTATTGCGTACAAGAATATGGGAAATTTCAATGGGAGCACCGGCAATCTGGGGCATTTCCTGTGCACGTCGGTGAATCAGTTTATATACGCCGCTGCCGACAGTACCCAGACCCAGCAACGCAATGCGAATTGGTTTGTTCATATCAATAGAATCCTTCTTTGCGATGATGATTTGTTTTTTTACCGTTGTGTTCCTATCATAGCGTATTTTACCGTATAATGCAACAGAAAACCAACATAACAGGAGCATTTGCATCTGCTTTAACAATAGGGTATCATAGAGATACAGGTGGTGAAGATAAGATGAAAACAATTGTCTGTTATGGCGATTCCAATACCCATGGTTATGATCCGCGAAATGGCGGAAGATATGACTATGTTGTTCGTTGGCCGGGACAGCTTCAGACATTGCTGGGTAGGGAGGAGTATTATGTCATAGAAGAAGGATTGAACAGTCGGACAACCGTACAATCCGATATGTGTTATGATGACAACAAAAGTGGTGTGGAGCTGCTGCCTGCCATTCTCAAGACCCATATGCCCGTGGATTTGCTTATCCTTATGCTGGGTTCCAATGATATGAAGCAGCGGTTCCATATGGAACCGGCAGTAATTGCCCGGGTTGCGGCACTGCTGGTCACAACAGCAAAGCAGGTATCTGCCTCCAAGCATCCCGAAGGAAAGTCATGCTCCATTTTGCTGGTAGCACCGCCGCCGATTACCGAAGCTCTGCGGGATGGCAGTTGTTATGGAGAGTTTGGTGACCGTGCCATTCGCATTTCTCAAGAGCTTTCGTCCTGGTACAAACGGGTGGCGGAAAGCCAGCAGGTACATTTTCTTGATGCGGCACAGCTGGTGATGCCTTCTGATATCGACGGATTGCATTTGACACCGGAGGGACATACCATTCTGGCACGGCATATGGCGGAGCAATGCCGCAGGATATTCAAAGATATTTCACATGGAAGTGATTGAAGCAGGTTTTTCCATGTGTTACAATAAAACATAAACTATTTTATATTTGGGATGGTGGCATATGGCGTACATATCCTTTGAGCATGTGACAAAACAATATAAAATGGGTGAGGTAACCATTCCCGCATTGAGCGGAGTGGATTTTTCCATTGAGCAGGGTCAGCTGGCAGTGATTTTAGGGGCAAGCGGTGCCGGCAAGACAACTGCGTTAAATATTTTGGGCGGCATGGAAACAGTGACCAGTGGAACGGTCCGTGTGGCAGGCCGGGATATCAGCAGGCTGAAGGGGAAAAAGCTGATCCAGTACCGCAGGGAGGACATTGGATTTGTGTTCCAGTTTTACAATCTGGTGCCCAATCTGACGGCGTTGGAAAATGTGGAGCTGGCGGCACAGATCTGTGCAGACAGTCTGCCTGCTTCCGACATGCTGGATCAGGTGGGTTTGTCTGATCGGAAGAATAATTTTCCGGCACAGCTGTCCGGTGGTGAACAGCAGCGTGTGGCAATTGCCCGGGCACTTGCCAAAAATCCCAGGCTGCTGCTTTGTGATGAGCCTACCGGTGCACTGGATTATCAGACCGGCAAACAGATTTTACAGCTGCTGCAGGATACCTGCCGCAAAGATGGTATGACGGTATTGCTCATTACCCATAATTCCGCCATTGCACCCATGGCAGATGTGGTCATTCGTATGGCCAGCGGTAAGGTAACCGATATTCGGCAGAATGCGCATCCTACACCGATTGCAGAGATTGAATGGTGAGCTTATGACAAAATCTCTGCGAAAAAATATTTTCCGCGAAATACGCGGCACATGGAAACGGTTTTTATCCATCGCGCTGATGGCATTTCTTGGTGCGGGCTTTTTTGCCGGAATCAATGCATCCAGCACCGATATGCAGCTGGCATGTGATACCTATTTGGATCAGCAGAACTGCTTTGATCTGGAGGTTATGTCCACATTGGGTCTGACACAGGATGATGTGGATGCCATTTTACAGGTGAAAGGCATTGATGCCGCGGCGGGAGCCTATTCGGAAAATGTTCTGGTAGATATCGGCGAAGGTGAAGAAAAAGTCAAGCTGATGACGATACCGGAAGAGGGCTCATTGAACCAGCTGTATCTGGTGGAAGGTGAGATGGCGGAACAGGCAGATGAATGTGTGGTTCCCCAATCCCTGCTGGATATCACCGGGAAGAAAATTGGTGACAAGCTGGAGATTACGGAGACCCTGGAGGAAGAGGAAGAATCTTCCTTCCGATACACCAGCCTGACCATTACCGGTGTAATCAACAGTCCGCTGTTTATCTTTAGCAGCTCCGGCAGCAATGAACGCAGTACCGGTGCAGTGGCAGATTATCTGTATGTTCCGGCAGACAATGTGACAGAGGATTATTTTACTGAGATTTATGCTACGGTAGATGGTGCGGCACAACTGGATTCTTTTGATGATGCCTACGAAAGCAAGATAGACAATACGGAAGTTTTGCTCAAGGCAATCGCAGAGGAGCGGGAACAGGCACGCTATGACCAGATTACCGGGGAAGCCAATGCGGAAATAGATGATGCACAGGCGGAACTGGATGAGGAAGCGGCAGAAGGTCAGCGCAAGCTGGATGATGCGCAGGCAGAACTGGATGAAGCACGGCAGAAAATCCAGGATGGCAGGAAAGAGCTGAACGATTCCCGTTTGCTGGCACAGCGGAAATTTGCCGATGCTCAGGCACAGATTGACAGTGCAGACGGGAAAATTGCGGATGCATGGCGGCAATACCGCCGCAGTGAAGCCACAGCGAAGAAAAAGCGTGCAGAACTGGTACAGCAGCGTGAAACCGTAACCGAACAGTTAAAGCAGCTCAAGCAGACCCGGAAGGAAACCGTGCAGACACTGGCAGACCTGCAGGAGAAACGGGCAGAAGTGCAGCAGACATTGGAGGAATTACAGGCGAAGCGCACCGAAGCGGAGCAGGTATTGGCACCGCTGCTGGAGCAGAGAACTGCATTGGCAGATGGCATTGCCCAGTATCAAGAGGCACTGGATACTTATACGGAACAGCTGGAACAGGCACAGCAGGCCCGGGAGCAAATGATTGAAGCCGGCATGGATACCACGGAGCTGGATGCCCGGATGGAACAGCTGACAGAGGCAATTGCACAGATTGAAGCAGAAAAGGCCGTTTATGATGCCCAGCTGGAGCAGCTGGATGCAGGCATTCAGCAGGCAGAGGAAGGCATTGCCCAGATTGACGCAGGCATTCAGCAGACAGAAGCTGGCATTGCGCAGATGGATGATGGCATCAAACAGGCAGAAGCCGGCATTGCCCAGATTGATGATGGTATTTCTCAGGCAGAAAATGGTCTCACCCAGATTGCGGATGGCATCCGGCAGATAGATTCCGGATTGGCTTCCGGCAAGGCGGAGATTCAAAAGGCAGAAGCGGAGTTGTCTGCGGCAAAACGGGAGCTGGCAGCCTCCAAATCCAAAGCCTATGCTGAGATGGACAAGGCAGAACAGGAATTGGACGAGGGGCAGAAGGAACTGGAGGACGGCATAGAAGAACTGGCAATCCAGAAGGCTGATTTTGACAAGCAGATTGCGGATGCCCAGAAGGAAATTGATGAAGCCCGTGAAGAGGTTGGGGATATCAACCGACCTACCTGGTATGTACTGACACGGGATGGAAACAATGGCATTTCCAGCTTCGATCAGGATTCCTCCAATTTAAAAAAGCTGGGCTTCACATTCCCGCTCATTTTCTTTCTGGTGGCAGTACTCATCAGTTTGAGCTCCATGACCCGTATGGTAGAGGAACAGCGCGGCTTAATCGGCACCTTCCAGGCTCTGGGCTACAGCGGCGGACAGATTGCGGCGAAATATCTGATTTATGCCGCCACAGCCACAGTGATAGGTTCTATCATTGGTGAACTGGTGCTCATGCGGGTGGTGCCGCAGGTGATTTGGGATATTTACCGCACCATGTATCATGTCCCCATCTTTTTCACACCGATTGACTGGTTTTATGGTACATTGGGATTGCTGGCCTGTGCGAGCTGTATCATTGGTGCCACAGCGGCAGCCTGCTGGAAGGAAGTACGGCAGATGCCGGCACAGCTGATGCGTCCCAAGGCACCGAATCCGGGCAAACGGGTTTTACTGGAACGTATTACCCCCTTGTGGAAACGATTTAATTTCTCTCAGAAGGTAACACTCCGCAATTTGTTCCGGTATAAAAAGCGGTTCTTTATGACCATCTGCGGTATTGCAGGCTGTGCGGCACTGATTACCACCGGCTTTGGCCTGCGGGATTCCATTGTGGAGCTGATTCCGCTGCAATATGAGGGTGTTATGCATTATGATATGATTGCGGTGACTGGTACGGATGTGGATAAACAGGAATTTGCAGAGATGGCAAAGGAACTGCGGCAGGAATCCGTGGTCAAAGATGCATTGGAAATTCATGCGGAAAGCGTCAAAATTGTGACGGAAAATGGCAAGAATCAGGAGCTGGAGCTGTTTGTTCCCTCAGATGCCAAAGCATTCCGAAACTATTTCTCCTTACTGGATACAGAAAGTGAAGAAGAACTTACTTTATCTGGGGATACCATTATCCTGACCCAGCAAATTGCAGAGATTATGCAGGTATCCGTTGGCGACAGCATTTCTCTCCGGCGGGAAGATGGCATCAAGGCGGATGTAACCATCGGTGCGATTGTCCACAATTACCTGAGTCATTTTGCATTCCTGTCAAAGGAAGGCTATGAGAAGCTGTATGGCGAGACAGCAGATGACAATGCCTTTATGCTGCATACCACCCAGACCATTGGGGAACAGATAGATGCCTTTACCGAACAGCTGAACGATGATTCCCGATATACAGCAGTATCCGCCACACAGGCGGCAAAGGATGCAGTAGATGACCGGTTCAGTCTGCTGGATCAGGTGGTATGGATTCTGATTGTCGCTGCTGCGGCACTGGCTATGGTGGTGCTGTATAATCTGTCCAACATCAACATCAGTGAGCGCATCCGGGAGCTGGCAACCATCAAGGTACTGGGCTTTTATGATATGGAGGTATACCAGTACAACACACGGGAAAGCATTATCCTGACCCTGTTGGGAACATTGGCAGGATTGGGCGGCGGACGCTGTCTGACGGAATTTATCCTGAAAACCATGGAAATGCAGGGCATTGTGTTTGCCCCCACAGTAGCCTGGAAAAGCTATCTGATCGCCGGTATGATTACCATTGTTTTTGCAACAGGAATCAATTTCATGAGTTATTTCTCATTGAAAAAGATCAATATGGTAGAAGCGCTCAAAAGTGTAGAGTAACAAAAAAGGGCTGCATCGAAGGATGCAGCCCTCAGCCTGTCAAAAAAGCCTGTTTTGGTATCATGCCGGAGCAGGCTTTTATTTTTCATGAGAAAAAAACCATCAATGGCTCTTTTTTACGCTTCGTCCCAGTACATCGGAAACCTCGGTGATGGTAATGAAGGCATTTTTGTCGATATCGGTGACAATGCGCTTGAGACGTGCGATCTGGAAGCGGTTGACGACAAAATACACAATGGTGGTTTCCCGACCGGAATAAAAGCCCCGGGCATCAATATGGGTAATACCGGTGCCAAAGGCAGCAGACAGGGAATTGCTGATTTCCTCCGGATAAGAAGTGACAATCATAGCGGATTTGGCTTTATCCAGACCTTCTGTAATAAAGTCGATGGCTTTGACTGCAACACAATAGGTCAGCACCGAATACATAGGCAGAATCCAGCTCTGGAACACACAGCCAATGATGGTATACAGGATAATATTGTAAATCATAATGAAAGTACCGACAGTCAGCCCCAGCTGGCGGGCAAAGATTACCGCAAGCACTTCAATGCCGTCGATAGCACCGCCGAACCGGACGGTCAGACCGCTGCCGATGCCGCAGATCAGACCGCCGAACAATGCGCACAACAGGACGTCATCCCCGGCAAAGGGAGAGCCCGCACTTACATCAATAGGCAATACATCCTCAAAAATATGGGATGCCACAGAAAATACAATAACTGCCCAGACGGAATAAATGGTAAAGACAGCACCTTGTTTACGCAGTCCGAACAGGAACAGCGGTACATTCAGGACAACCAGAAACAGAGAAAAAGTGAATTGCGGCGGTGTAAGCTGCCACAGCAGCATAGATGTACCGGAAATCGCGCTGTCATACAGATGTACCGGAGCCAGAAACATGGTGACACCAATGGCACTGATGACACCTGCCAGCAGCATAATCAAAAAAATATGCGGCTGCAGCGGCTCGGACAGCTTGATATTCAGGTGCGGTTTTTTCATAACGGTCATACCTCCAGTTTTACGATGGGATTACTTCTCCTCTTTATTGTAGCAAACAGAGGGGAAAAGCAAAAGAAGCACAGACCTTAATATCGTGTTAAGATTAGGGAACAACACGATTCCAATAGAATAAAAGAGTAACAGATTCACTTTTTGTCATGGACATGTCAGATATCAGTTGATTTTTTT
>CAMBYS010000035.1 GCA_945872165.1 uncultured Clostridia bacterium
TTTTACGTCTGTAATGGCATTGTTCCACATTATATCATCCTTTTTGCACCTTTTTCACCGATTTCATATATCTTTCATCCATTGCGAAAAAAAGAGAAAAAAACAGGAAGCAGCTGTTTCCCATGGGGCATTCTGCTTCCTGTATCCTGTTTTATTCTTTCCCTATGCCGTTTTCCAGGAAGAAAATCGGAATAAAGCACAAAATCATGTAAATCAGCACGCGGATCGGATGGGCATCCTCCGGTACAAAAACATAGCACAGATAGGTCATCAGCAGCATGCACAGCAATGCTGCGCAAACACCGATCAGAATGCCCAGCGGAGCAATCCGTGCTTCTTCCCGTGCGGATGTCATGCAGCCGGACAGGGGGATAAATCCATCCCGTGCCAGCATTCCGCACAGCCGGTCATGTGCCGTATACTGGGGACTGCGCAGTGCCCGGTCGGTTTCCAAATCCGGTACGGTGACGATTCCCGGCTTCAGGGCATATTTCTGTTCTACCAGCTCAGGGGTGATCTGATGGTTTCTGGTATGCAGCCAGATATGGATTTTGCGTTCGGTCAGCTCCTGCATCGCATTGAACAATGCTGCCGGTACCTGATAATCAATAACCAGAACCGCTGCCACATCTCCATCCAGCGCCAGCACCAGTGCATGTTCCGGAATCTCCCGGGCAATGATGCCATGCTCTGCCATATACCGGTCATCTCCCAGCAGAACCTGGATGCCGCCTACCTGTCCGCTGACACCGCCGTTGACATCCTCAACCACATGCCGTGCCACCAGCGGCGCACCATATCGGGTGCGTACTTCCTCTGCCAGCATATGTCCCAGAGAGGTTTCTCCCATCAATGCAGCGGCATACGCCAGTGCTGTGGCATCATTCAAATTGCTGCGAAGCTCCAGACGTTCCAGTGCAATTGAGCTTGCCGGGAACAAATCCTCATCAGTCAGTACCACGGTTTCTGCTTTTGCCAGATACTGTACCCCCAAATTGTCATCTGCTGCCGCACCGCAGCGCTGCATCCGCCGTGCACTGTAGCTGCGCGCCATTACCATGGCACAAATCAGGGCAATCTGGCAGGCTCCCGTCACTGTGGCTGCCAGTACATATATCAGCCGTCCAAGGTCACCGGTTGCCACGCAGACAATCACAGCCAATACCACTGCGATCACCACGGACAGGATGGTGAAGATGCTTTCCATTTTGTGCCGGATGCCCCGCTTCAGGGTCTGGGCGATAAATGCATCGGTATTTTCCAGCGGTACCTTCACCAGATGAGGTTCCGGTCCGTCATGGTAAAACAGTCCCATGGGTTCCCTTGCATTGCCTGCTACTTTATAAGTGTAATGCAGGATAGTGGAATGGGAAACCTGTGCCCGCAGCTGGGCGAACAACACCAGCATAACAATGCAGGCATAGGGAATTTCTTCTCCTTCGGACACCAGCCGGGTAATGCAATGGGCAAAATTCAGGACAAGCGCCAGATCAACCAGTGTGGACAGATTGGGCTGCAGCCGTATGAGTGCCTGTATGCCATCCCATACCACATCATATGCCAGCAGCATGGACAATCCCATCAGCACCAGAAATACAATCAGTACATTGTCAGGATGATAGACATAATTCATGGCATCCGGCAGAGGCAGCAGGCTAAAATCTGCCGCGCAGGAAATATAGATACAGATCAAGGTCAGAACTGCAATGACGGAAGCTCGTCTTGCCTGTTTTCCCGCCCGCCTGCGGCAGGCCTTGCTTTCCTGATTCAGATTTTTGGGAATCTGAACCACCGGTCCGGCAGCAGCCTTTGGCTTACGTTTTTTCTGCTCCGGTTGTGGTTCCAGCTGCTCTTCTTCTTGTGGTTCAGGTTCTTCGTTTTCCGCATCCTGTTCCTGTTTCCGTACTGTGGCGGTAACTTCCACAATCATTTCTTTCCGGCCGGCTGCCTCCGTTTCCGGTTTGTCAGTCGGCCTCTCCGGAAAAACCGAATCATCTTCCGCATCCTGTTCCAGCAGGGCATGCAGTTCATCTGCCGCATGAATGGCATCCACATCCTCCTGTGGCTCTGCAGGCTCCGGCTGTTCCGGTTCTTCCTCCGGTTCTTCCTGAGGCGTGCCATTCTGCTCATCCTTATACCGGCGAATGCGTGCCATAATCCATTCCTTCTGGCGGAGTACTTCACGTGCCATAACCGGTCCTTCCCGACGAAGCACTGCCATGGATGGAGCAATCTGATACAGCTCTTCCAGCGGCAGATTCAGCCAATCCGGATCAGGCTCCGGCTGTTCTTCCTGTGGTTCGATTTCTTCCTCCGGTTCCTCTTCTTCCAACACTTCCGTATCTTCCAGAGCTTCTTCCGATTCCTCGTCCGGTTCTTCGTCCAGCTCTGCTTCCATTTGTTCTTCTGGTTCCTCTGCCGGTTTTCCCTCCGGTTCTGCCTCCATATGGTCAGCAGACGGTTCCTCCGCTTCCAGTTCCGCCTCTGCGTCAAACAGCTCCGGCTGTCTGTCCTCCGATGCCTCTGCAGACGGCACACGGATGGGAACATCTACATAAACCGTAGTTTCTTCCTCCGGAAATTCCTCCAGTGACAGCTTCTGTTCTTCCGGCTCTGCATCAACGTCAATGCCATTGTCCCGCAGCAGCTGTTCAAAGCTGACCTTTTCAACTTCTTCTTCCTCTTCATCCACATCGGACAGGAAGGCTGCCAGCTCTTCTTCACTGATTACCGGTGTATCCTCCGGTCGTGGGCGGGGTACAGAAAGGGTTTCTTCTTCTGCTCCGATTTCTTCCTCACGCTGCAGGATATCTCGGAACTCTGCTTCCGCAGGGTCCATTTCTTCTTCCGGTTCGGTTTCCGTGTCTGCTTCCGGTTCGTCAGCTTCCATGGTCTCAGCCGGTTTTGCCTCAGCATCTTCCAGATCATACCACTGCTCATCAGAGACCTGCGGCTTCTCTGCCGCCAATGTCTCTCCTGCTTCTTCCGCAGCATCTGATTCTGTATCCGATTCCGTGTCTTCCATTTCCTCTTCCACGATTTCCAAACCAAATACATCCATCAGACGGTTCAGGAAGCCTTGTTTCGGCTGGGTTTCTTCTTCCGCCGCTTCCTCTTGAGCTGCTTCGCTGTCTTCCGGTTCTTCCTCTGCCTCCTCGAAAGCATCGGCTTCCTCCGGTTCTTCCGACGGTTCCGTCAGGACTTCTGTTTCTGTCTCTGTCGGCTGCTGTTCGGCAACTGCCGTACCGATAGACGGAAGAATAATTCTCTGGGTCTCCTGTTCTGACAGCACGTCAAATGCCTGGGTTTCATCCATCTCCTCCGGCTCTGTTTCTACCACCTGTTCTGCTGCATCAGACTCCGTATCCTCCGGCATTTCCTCTTCGGATTCCTCTGTTTCCTCGTCGTATTCGCCGTCTTCCTCATCGAACGCATCCGCTTCCTCATCCTCGGCATATTCTTCCTCAGATTCCTCGTCAAAGGCTTCGTCGGACTCGTCCTCTTCTTCGTCGGATTCCTCTTCTTCGTCGTATTCCTCTTCTTCGTCCTCTTCAGAAGAGCCAAACAGACGGGCAAAGAATCCACGTTTGGGTTGTTCTTCCTCTTCGTCAGTTTCTTCTATTTCTTCCTCCTCGAAGTCCTCCGCATCCTCTGCTTCATCCTCCGGTTCGGTTTCTTCTTCCTCATATTCGTCCGATGCATCCTCATCCTCTGTGTCGTATGCATCCTCGTCCTCGTCGTATTCCTCCTCAGGCTCTTCCTCAGAATCCTCTTCTTCGTCGGATTCTTCCTTGTCCGCCTCGGAAGCACCAAACAGACGGGCAAAGAATCCACGTTTGGGTTGTTCTTCCTCTTCGTCAGTTTCTTCTATTTCTTCCTCCTCGAAGTCCTCCGCATCCTCTGCTTCATCCTCCGGTTCGGTTTCTTCTTCCTCATATTCGTCCGATGCATCCTCATCCTCTGTGTCGTATGCATCCTCGTCCTCGTCGTATTCCTCCTCAGGCTCTTCCTCAGAATCCTCTTCTTCGTCGGATTCTTCCTTGTCCGCCTCGGAAGCACCAAACAGACGGGCAAAGAATCCGCGTCTGGGCTTTTCTTTCTCTTCTTCCTCGTCCTCAGCTTCGTCTTCAGCTTCCTCGTCCTCATCATAGGCTTCGGCTGCATCGTATGTATCCGCAGCGTCTATGTTCTGTGTCAGCAGTTCTGTGCCATCAGATTCAGATGCTTCCATTACAGCCTCAGACTCCGGTTCCTCTGCCTGCTCCATCACACGGGTGGCACTGTCCCATACGCTTTCAAATGGTCTGGTTCCTTCCGGTTCCTCCGGCCCGGCAGACGATTCCTCCACAGGCTGTGCCTGAGATTCCATCAAATCTTCCGCAGGCTGGAACAGCCGTGCCATCAAATCCGGTTCTTCCTCCGGTTCCAAAAACGGTTCGGTCAGCCGGGGATCCGCAGGCTTTTCCTCCTGTTCGATTTCACCCAGCTGGGCAAACAGCTGTGCAAAAACATTGTCCTGTTCTTCAAAGGGATTGGTTTCCTCCTCCGGTTCCTTTTCCCCAGCCATGGCATCCTGCTCATCCACCAGTGCCTGGGTCTGCTCTGCCGCAAGGAATAAGGCGGAAAGATCTTCTTTTCCCTGCCATGCCGGCATCATATCCTCGGTAACCGGTGCTGCCTTGCCCACTGGCTGGGTCCGATCCGATTCCGGCATGAGCCGGGTTTTCAGCGGTTCGGTTTTCGGTTGCTCCTGGGCCATGGAATGGGATTCCTCCATCTCTATGCCAAGACTTTTCATCAGTTCTTCCAAACTGGTGCCGCTGCCTTTGGACGCATCAGAACCGGCTTCCCGCATGATTTCATCTACATCATAGACGCTGCCGCCGGATACACCGTTCAATTCCTGTTTTAACTGTTCCAGATCCAGATCATCCATGGCTGTCCTCCCCAATCCGCTGCAGCACTGCCTCATCCAGCAGAACGGCTGCGGCGGCAGATGCATTGAGCGAATTTACTTTTCCCTTCATCGGGATACTCACGATGAAGTCACATTTTTCCCGTACAATCCGGCTCAGGCCATTGCCTTCGGAGCCGATGACAATAGCAGTGGAACCGACAAAATCCGCATCATATAACTGCTTGTCTCCACCGGCATCCGCACCAAAAACCCAGACGCCTTTTTCCTTCAGTTCATCAATCGCTGCCGCAAGGTTGGTCACACGTGCCACACCGATGTGCTCAATGGCACCGGCAGAAGCCTTTGCCGCAGTAGCAGTCAGACCTACGGAACGGCGTTTGGGAATCACCACGCCATGGGCACCGGCAGTTTCCGCAGAACGGATCACGGCACCCAGATTATGGGGATCCGTCAGTCCGTCACAAATCAGGATCAGAGGCTGTTCTCCCCGGTCTGCTGCAGTCTGTAAAATGTCATCCAGTGAGACATATGCATGGGCTGCTGCCTGTGCAATGACACCCTGATGCACACCGGTTTCACTCATGGCATCCAGCTTGCGGCGGTCTACCTGGGTAATCACTGCGCCTGCCTGCTTTGCCATGGCGAGAATATCCGCCATTCTGCCGTTCTGGTCCGGTGCTACAAACAGTTTATCCACCGTTCGTCCTGCACGCAGCAGTTCCATGACCGCATTGCGGCCTTCATACAGGGTGGTTTCCTGTTCCTCATGGTTTTCTGCTTTTTTATGATGATATGGTTTTTTATTTTTCTGACTCATGTAATCGACTCCATTGTACCAATTTCAGATAGTATCAGTATAACACAAATATTCTGTATCCGACAGCGAATGGACAAACTTTTTGACGATTTGCGGATTTGTTCACAGAATTTCCATCTGCTTCCACTGGCATTTTCCCCGCTCCGGAGATATGCCTTCAACCCTGCCTCCGGGCAGAAAAAAAATCCGGCTCCCGCAGGAACCGGACGTATTTACAGGCAATCATATGCATAGATGATATGTCCTTCCCCTCTGGGAAGCATATCCGGGAACCGGTTTTCCCGCTCCTCCGGAAGCAGGCCATTTCCATACATTGCGCCATAATTGTATGCCATACAGCTTTCCAGTCCGGGATGGGGAATGGTTTCCATCCATGCCTCCACCTCGTCATATACCGCCAGCACAGCCGCAACCGCTTCTTCGCAGTCAAAGCAATCCGCTCGCCCGATTTTCTGATGTTCCACATAGCGGTCTGCAATTCCATCACAGAACACAGCGGCTTCCCGGAACAGCTGTTCCATCAGGGCTTTTTTCTTTTTCGGCTTGGCCTGCTGCATTTTCTGCCGGCAAACGCTGCAGCGCCGTTCAAACGGTTCGATTGCATACAGCAGCCTGCTGTACCGGAATACATCATAGTCCTTCCGCCCCTCTGCGCAAAACAGCTCCTGCAGCTCACAGTATTGCGCCTGCAGCCGCTGTATGTCCGCTTCACGCTGCTGTCGGTTTTCCTCCGATTCCAGAACGTCCACATAGCTGTAATAATCCCGGATTGCTTTTTCCGCAAGCCAGCAGGCTGTTTCCATCCGTCGGATTGCCCTGAGGCGTTTTTTCTGCTTCGGGCTGGTTTTTACTGCCTCCCAATGCTTTTTCTCCTCCTGGTAATTGTCCCATGTCAGCTTCAGCCTGACACGGTCAGCCTCAATGATAATGTAGTCACCACTGGCATCCAAATTCAACCCATCCCGCTGTTTCAGTTCTGCTTCAAAGCAGACAAGCGCGAGACCATCCACCAAAAAGGAAACCATCACTGCTGCCATATAAATATTGGTAGTGACCTCAAGCGAGCGGCTGCCTGCCAGCGGATAAACAGCAAGCATCAGCAGCATCACGATAAACTTGCTCTTCAGTGTGAAAAAAGCCAGCCGATGCTTGTGTACATACTGGGAATAGCCAAGATAAAACAGCTTCTGGAACCAGTTCTTTTCCCGCTGCACCTGTGCAGCTTTTTCCGCACCAACCTCAAGCCGAAAAGCAGCCTTCTGGGCGTACCAGGCAAGGCCCATCACTGCTATCCAAAAGAAAAACATGAAATAAAACAAAGGTTCATTCCCTCCTTTCTTCCGGCTCCATGCCCAGCCAGCTGCATAAGTCCTCCGCAGCCTGCCATGCATTTCCTGTGGTAAACGTCATCGTTTCCTGCGTGACTGTTTGGAACGTAATGCGCAGGGTAAGCATCGGTGTAATGCTGTATCGTCCTCTCCACTCGCTATGGCGTTCTATTTTCTTCACACCGGCGATATACCTCCGGTTGACTGCCACAACGCCATAATAGGACAGCAGCAGATACCAGTCTCCCGCATACACGGCTTCCACACCCGTGCTGAAAAAGCCCTGCATCCGAACGCCCCGCATGTCCTCCTCCATACTGGTGCACAGATATCCTTCCTGTTTCCGGATATAATGGAGCATCTTGCAGCTCAGAAGATAAACAGCCAGGCAGACCAGTATCATCAGCTTGAAAAAAAATACTACCTTTGCAAGGATGCTTTCCTCATGATAGTCAGCACTCATGATGCCTGCCAGCGCAGTGAGCCCCCAGAAATATCCCCGGGACTGCCGCCTGACAATATTCCTCTTGGTTATCGGTTTGGTTAATCCTGTCATATTTACCCCTCCCCGCCCAGTATACCATGAATTCCCCAAAAGAAAAAGGCTGCACCCAAAGGGGTACAGCCCATAACCTGTTTTTGAAAATTAGCCGAAGAACTTGTCATGTACGGCACGCATTGCACGCTGTGCTTCTTCCTCATTGATGAGGACGGAAATCTTGATTTCGGAAGTAGAAATCATGCGGATGTTTACCTGTGCATCAGACAGTGCTTCAAACATCTTGGCAGCAACGCCCGGAGTAGAGGTCATGCCTGCGCCAACGATGGACAGCTTTGCAATGCCTTCCTGGCAGGATACGCCGGTGTAATGCAGTCTTTCCTTATTCTCCTCCAGCAGCTTCATGGTTTCTGCCAGCTGGCCTCTGGTAACGGTAAAGCTGATGTCCTTGGTATTTTCACGGCCAATGGACTGGATGATAATGTCAATGTTAATGTTGTTCTTGCTCAGCAGAGAGAACAGACGGAATGCCTTGCCCGGCTCGTCCGGAATACCCATAACCGATACACGTGCTGTATCCTTATCACAAGCGACACCGCTGATAATCATTTTTTCCACAGAAGTAACCTCCTTGACTTTTGTTCCCGGATTTCTGGTCAGGCTGGAAACAACCTCCAGATCAATGTTGTATTTCTTTGCCATTTCAACCGAACGGTTATGCAGAACCTGTGCACCCAGGGTTGCCAGCTCCAGCATTTCATCATAGGTAATTTCGTCCAGCTTCTTCGCGCCCGGAACAATACGCGGGTCAGCAGTGTATACGCCGTCTACATCGGTATAAATCTGGCAGAGATCTGCACCCAGTGCTGCTGCAATGGCAACGGCAGTGGTATCCGAGCCGCCGCGGCCCAGGGTAGTAATGCTGTCGTGGCTGTTGATGCCCTGGAAACCGGCAACAATGACAATGCGGTTCTTATCCAGCAGGCTGCGGATACGGCGCGGTTCTACCTTACGGATACGGGCAGAGCCATAGGACAGGTCGGTTTCAATGCCTGCCTGCCAGCCGGTCAGACTGGTTGCATGATAGCCCAGCTTATTGATTGCCATTGCCAGCAGAGCCATGGAAATCTGTTCACCTGCACTCAGCAGGACATCCATCTCACGTGCCGGCGGATTGCTGGTGATTTCGCCAGCCTTTTCGATAAAATCATCGGTGGTATCGCCCTGTGCGGATACGACAACAACAACCTGATTTCCGGCAGCAGCCGTCTTGGTTACAATGTCGGCAACGTTAAAAATGCGTTCGGTATTGGCTACCGACGTACCGCCAAATTTCTGCACAATTAAAGCCATGTGCTACGTTCCTCCTAAAGATTCCCCATAAAGCTATGGGTGGTATGGTTCTATTTGAACTCCGGCTATGCCCTCCGGTACAGCAGGAGTCATTTGCTTCAAATGATGATATAAACTCGGATTACAGCATGCGCATGCAGCCCAGCACATTGCCCAGTGCCTGCTGTGCCTGCTTCATTTCCGCTGTGGTCAGCTCGCCGGTAATGCAGGCTGCTTCTTCGCCTGCCTTGACAGACTTGAGCATATCACAGCCCGGGAACTGGTCAATCAGCTTCTTCGCTGCATCTGCACCGGATAGACGGATATACCACTTGGATGCAAAGCTGTCCAATGGACGAACCAGCTTTCTGCTGCCGTCACCCCAGCCGATGTCACGGCGCTTAACCTGATGCCGTGCACAGTCAATCAGATCCGCTACAACAGCAGATGCCGTTGCCAGCTTGCCGGCACCCTGACCATAGAACATGGAATCACCTAACATATCACCGGTGACCATGATGGCATTGAATACATCATCCACGCAGGCCAGCGGACAGGTTTTGGATACAAAATGCGGTGCAACAAATGCATAGAAGGTTTCATCCGCATTGCTGACTGCACGACCCAGCAGCTTGACCACACAATCTGCCTGTGCAGCATATTCCACATCCTGCAGGGTAATTTTGGTAATGCCTTCGGTTTCCACAAATTCCGGATAGACATGATCGCCATATGCGATGGCAGACAGAATACAGATTTTGCGGCAGGCATCCATGCCTTCCACATCCGCTGCCGGATTGGCTTCTGCATAGCCCTTTGCCTGAGCTTCCTTCAGGGCAGTCTCAAAATCCAGACCGGCATCAATCATACGGGTCAGGATATAGTTGGTGGTACCATTGAGAATGCCTGTGATATGGGTCATATGATTGGCTGTCAGGCACTGGAACATGGGACGGATAATCGGAATGCCGCCGCCCACCGATGCCTCAAACAGATAATTGACATTCTTTTCCTTTGCGATTGCCAGCAGTTCTGCGCCATGGGTTGCTACCAGTTCCTTATTGGAGGTAACAACATGCTTGCCTGCCAGCAGGCAGCGCTTGGTAAATTCATAGGCTGCACCCTTGCCGCCCATGGTTTCCGCCACCAGGCTGATCTCCGGGTCATTTTCAATCACGGAAAAATCCTTAATAAATTTTTCCTGATAGGGTGCATCAGGGAAATCACGCAGATCCAGAATATATTTTACTTCAATGGCTTCTCCTGCGTTTTTCGCAACCACATCTGCATTGCGGTCAAGTACTTCATATACGCCGGAGCCCACGGTGCCAAAGCCCATAATAGCAGCTTTCATCATAGTGGTTTTTCCTCCTTCTTTTCACATCAGACGGGAGGGAGTTTTATTCCCTTGCCAGAATTTCCATACGTGCCACGCCGGAAATCTCCATTACAGCAGCCATCATTTCCTCTACCGGACCATTCATATCACCGGTTCGTGCCGCAATGGTCACAGCAGCCTGTCCGTTCACCGGAATGGACTGGTTAATGGTGAGGATATTGGCCCCACAGCGGGCAAATACTGCCAGAATCTCTGACAGGACACCTGCTTCATCGGTTACCATCAGACTGAAGGTAATGATGCTGTGATGTGCCGCCTCAAATAACGGCCTGATTCCGTCTTTATATTTATAATACGCGCTGCGGCTCAGTCCGACCTTCTGCGTCGCTTCGCCGACGGTACGGAATTCTCCGCTCTGTAAGCTACGGTTTACCCTTGCAACCTTGAGGAATACCTCCGGCAGCAGGGACGAATCAACAATATAAAATTTCGCCTGCTGTTCCAATGGCTCTGCGGCTCCTTTCAGACGGTTTTCCTTCCGTGTCTTTCTCTGAAAAACATTTGTTTTTTGCAGCATTGCTATCATACCACAAAACATGAATATATTGCAACCCCTTTCGACGCATTTTACCCACGTTTTTTGTATTTTATTGAAACATTCCCAGCAGTTCACCCAAACATGCTGTTCTGTAGGCAAAGACGTTGGGGAGTTTGGGCGCGATTCCCGGCTGAGATATCATGAGCCAAGTCCCTGATCCCCACCAGAAAAAAACAACAGCCACAAGGGTTTCCCTGTGGCTGCTGTGTTATGTCAGATATCAACTTAACCGTCATCCTGATTGGTCGGATCGTCTTCCTCCGATTTGTCCTCCTGAACAAACAGCTTTGTCACTGCATCGTCCAAAGAAATCTTCTGGGTCTGATCCGTGTCCCCAGCCATCGGCTGGAATCCATCATCATGAGATTCCTTCGGCTCAAAGACCTGTGTCTTTTCCGCATCCTGTGCGGCAGTCTTTGCCATACCGCTTTCCAGATGGAACAACTGCTCGCCGGTAGCATGATCCGGTACCTCTTCTCCCTGGAACAGCTTTTCAAATGCATCGCCATCCATGGTTTCGTTGCGGATCAGGTATTCTGCAACCGCTGTGAGCTGCTCCATATGCTCCTTCAGAATGTTCTCACAGGCAGTATATGCATCCAGAATCACCTTGCGGATTTCTCCGTCAATCTTGGCTGCCAGATCTTCCGAAATGGAATCACTGCGCTCCACCATTTCACGTCCCAGGAAGATTTCCTGCTGACCGCTGCTGTAATTGATCGGACCAATCACATCACTCATACCATACTTGGTAACCATGCTCTTGGCAACCGAGGTGGCACGTTCAATATCATTGGAAGCGCCGGTGGAAATGTCATCCATTGTCAGCTTTTCCGCTACACGACCGCCGAGCAATACAATCAAATCATCCAGCATTTCCTTCTTGGAGGCATAGAATTTTTCTTCCTGCGGCAGGCTCATGGTAAAGCCGCCGGCACGTCCGCGGGGTACAATGGATACCGTATGCACCGGATCCTGTGTCGGCAGACAGCGGGTTGCAATGGCATGACCTGCCTCATGATACGCAGTCAGCTTCTTCTCACGTTCACTCATGACACGGCTCTTCTTTTCCGTACCCATGATAACCTTGAGGAAGGAATCCTCAATATCCTCCATGCTGATCAGACGCTTGTTGCGGCGTGCTGCCAGCAGAGCTGCTTCATTCAGCAGGTTCTCCAGATCTGCACCGGTAAAGCCTGCGGTGGATTTTGCAATGGAATCAAACCGGACATCCGGGTCAAACTGCTTACCGCGGGCATGTACACGCAGGATTGCTTCACGGCCCTTCATATCCGGTTCGCCTACATAGACCTGACGGTCAAAGCGTCCCGGACGCAGCAGTGCCGGATCCAGAATATCCTGACGGTTGGTTGCTGCAATGACAATGACGCCTTCATTTGCACCAAAGCCATCCATCTCAACCAGCAGCTGGTTCAGCGTCTGTTCCCGTTCATCATGTCCGCCGCCAAGGCCTGCACCTCTGTGGCGTCCCACTGCGTCAATTTCGTCGATGAATACAATCGCCGGGGCATTTTTCTTTGCCTCATTGAACAGGTCACGGACACGGGATGCACCCACGCCTACATACAGCTCTACAAAGTCTGAGCCGGAAATGGACAGGAAGGGTACGCCTGCTTCGCCGGCAACGGCACGGGCCAGCAGGGTTTTACCGGTACCCGGAGGGCCTACCAGCAGCACGCCCTTGGGAATCCGTGCGCCAATCTGGGTAAATTTCTGGGGATTCTTCAGGAATTCCACAATTTCTTCCAGCTCTGCCTTTTCTTCATCTGCACCGGCAACATCCTCAAAGGTAACCTTGCGCTTGTCATCCTCCGCATGCTTGATGCGTGCCTTGCCGAACTGCATGGCACCGCGTCCGCCGCCATCCTGCCTGCTGAACATAAAATAATAAAACAGGCCGAAAATGGCAATCAGTACAAAATACGGAATGATGCTTGCCCACCATGGCACTTCCGTCACGGCCCAGTCATAATCTTTGATAATGCCATCCCGTTTCTGTTCCCGGATGGTTTCTCCCAGATCATTGAAAAACAGATCTACGCTTGGCAGATCATATTCCAGCTTGGACTGGTCCTTCAGAGTAGCACGCAGGGTATTACCATCAATCACAAATTCTGTGACCTTCTCCTGCTCAAAGGCATCCACAACCTGCGCATAGGTAACGGAAGTGGTACCACTCTGCTGCATCAGTACGGATACGGTAATCACCAGAAGGATGATGATAATGGCGTAAAAGCCAAAGCCTTTCATTTTGTTGCCATTGTTGTTTGTCTTTTTGTCCAAAAGTGTATGTCACTCCTCTCCGCTGTACGGAAGTGTTATTCTCCTCCGTATACCGACGGCTTGAGCACGCCGACATACGGCAGATTGCGATATCTCTGGTCATAGTCCAGGCCATAACCCACAATAAAAGCATCCGGAACCGTAAAGCCTTTATAATTGACCTCTACCGGTACTACCCGGCGTTCCGGCTTATCTAAAAACGTGCACAGGGCAATGGATGCCGCGCCACGTGATTTCAGCGTTTTCATCAGATAGCTCAACGTACGTCCGCTGTCCAGAATATCCTCTACCAGAATCAGATGACGTCCTTCAATGCTTCCGTCAAAATCCTTGACAATTTTTACTTCACCGGAGGAGCTTGTACCGGAACCGTAGCTGGAAACCGACATAAAGTCCACCGTACACGGAATGGTAACTGCACGCACCAGATCCGCCATAAAGATAAAGGAACCCTTTAATACACTGACGATCATGGGGTTTTTACCCGCATAATCCCGGGAAATCTGCGCACCGATTTCCGCAACCTTTTCTGCAATCTGTTCCTGGCTCAGAAGAACCTTTTCAATATCCCGTGTCATTTTTCCCTTACTCCTCTCTGTCTGTACTGCCGCTTTCATGGCGGACAGCAAAAAAACCAGCATTCCCACAGAATGCCTGTTCTGTGCCAATGCCTGCCGCCGCCACAATCTTGCCCTGACAGCACAGGATCGGCAATGTATCCCGCACATCCGGCGTAATGCCACGCTCCGCGTAAAGCCGCTTGAGTGACCTGGCTCCCCGGGTACCGGGAAGGGTCATGCGGTCATCCCGCTGCCATGTGCGTACCGATAAATCAGATAATCTGATTGTATCACAGGAAATCGGATAAAGCTTGAACGAACTGTGAATATCCGATATTTTTCTCGTAACCTGTACGGTATATGCACCGAAGCCCATGGGCTTTTCCGGCTCCAGCCGGATTTCCGATACAGGCGCTGCAGTTTTCTCAATCAACAGCACGTTTCCCCGCCGTATTGCTTTACCTCCCGGCAGACTCACCGAGCCTCGTTTTTTGCGTGCCAGTGCACATACCCCATGGATATGCTTTGCGCTTATCTCGCCCATAGGTATGCCTGCCTGCGCCATGAACTGCCGAATCTGTCTGCCCTGCAGGGCTTCGGGAAGCCGCAGCAGGGATTCTGCTTCCAGCTGGGTATCCTGTACCGCCGCCATGCTATCCAGACAGGCATTGTCCTGCCGCAGCAGATTTGCTGTCTCCAGTGCATGCCGGGCTGCTGCCGGTTCAATCTCCCGTAACGCTGGGATAACATGATGCCGGAGCCGGTTGCGTGTACAGCTGTCATCCAGATTGGTGGCATCGGTACACCAATCCTGTCCCCGTTCCTTCAGGAACCCTTCCACCTGCCGCCGTTCCACGGCAATCAAGGGACGGATGATATTGTCCCGTACCGGCGGAATCCCGGCAAGACCGGCACTTCCGGTGCCCCGGATCAAATGGAACAGCATGGTTTCCAGATTGTCATCCACCGTATGGGCAGTGGCAATGCGCTGAGCTCCCAGCTCCTCTGCACAGCGGGTGAAAAAATCATACCGCAGCTGACGGGCTGCCGTTTCCACAGAAATCTTCTGCCGTCCGGCTTCCGCCGCGGCATCGCAATGCCCCAAGCGGAATGCAATGCCATGGGCTTCACACAGCCTGCGGCAAAAATCCGCATCCCCATCCGCCTGGGCACCCCGCAGACCATGATGCAGATGGCAGGCACAGATATCATATCCCAATTCCTGCAGGCATAATACCAGACTCACCGAATCCGCACCGCCGGACAGCCCGCATAATACCCGGGTGCCGGGAGGAATCATGCCGTATTGTCCGATTGTATGACGTACCAGCTGTTTCATTCGTGCCGCCTGTCCTGATTATAAAAGGTGGTATACTGACCAATCCACTGGAGCATCACCGAACCGGTGGCACCATGGCGGTTTTTTGCAATGATAATTTCCGCGTTGTTTTTTTCTTCGCTTTCATCATCGTAATAATCATCCCGATAGATGAACAGAACAATATCCGCATCCTGCTCAATGGCGCCGGATTCACGCAGGTCAGACAGCAT
>CAMBYS010000036.1 GCA_945872165.1 uncultured Clostridia bacterium
CATCGGGGTGACATTCCAGGCATGGTGCATGATGTTTCCGCTTCCGGTGCGACGCTGTTCATTGAACCGGCACAGGTAGTCAATGCAAACAACCAGATTAAAATTCTGCAGGGCAAAGAAAAGGCAGAAATTGAGCGCATTCTGGCAGAGCTGACTTCGGATGTGGCAGGCTTTGCAGATGCCATCGGCGGAGATTATGAGGTGCTGTGCAAGCTGGATTTTATCTTTGCCAAGGCAAATTATTCCTTCAAGCTGAATGCCTGCGCACCTCAGCTCAGTGAAACCACACAGGTGAATCTGGTGCGCGCACGCCATCCGCTGCTGGATCAGAAAAAGGCTGTGCCCATTGACATTGCTCTGGGCTATGACTATGACACGCTGGTCATCACGGGTCCGAATACCGGCGGCAAGACCGTCAGCCTCAAGACCCTGGGTCTGCTGAGCCTGATGGCAGCCTCCGGCATGCATATTCCTGCCAATGAGCAGAGTACGGTCTGTCTGTTCCGCAACATTTACGCGGATATCGGCGATGAACAGAGCATTGAGCAGTCGTTGTCCACCTTCTCGGCACATATGAAAAATACCGTTGCGATTATGGAGAAGTGCGGACCGGATGATCTGATCCTGTTTGACGAACTGGGTGCCGGTACGGATCCGGAGGAAGGCGCAGCACTGGCGGTTGCCATCATTGAATATGGCAGACAGATGTGTTCGCTGGTGGCGGCTACCACCCATTATTCCGAACTGAAGGTATTTGCCCTGTCCACTGACGGCGTGGAAAATGCCTCCTGTGAATTTGATGTCAAAACCCTGCAGCCGACCTATAAGCTGCTTACCGGTGTGCCGGGCAAATCCAATGCCTTTGCCATTTCCCGGCGGCTTGGTCTGCAGCCTGCCATCATTGAGCGGGCAAAGGAACAGATTTCCGCAGAAAATGTCCGGTTTGAGGATGTATTGGATCGTCTGGAACGAGAACGCCATCAGCTGCAGAAGCAGCGGGAGGATGCAGACCGCCTGCGCCGGACGGCTCAGTCGGAAAAGGATAAGGCGGCAAATCTGAAGGATCGCGCAGAGGATGAAACCGATGCGATTCTGGAAAAGGCACGGGAGCAGGCGGCACGCATTCTGCGGGAAGCCCGTCTGGTATCGGAAAATGTCTTTGCCCAGCTGGATGACATGAAAAAACAGGCTCAGACCAATGCGGCGGACCAGAATCTGGCGGCGGCACGTGCCGCACTGCGCAGCACGCTGGGCAAAGCGGAGAAAAACGCTAACAAACGGGAGAAAAAACAGGTGGAGCCGGAGAGCATCCGACCGCTCAAGGCTGGTGATACGGTTTATCTGCTCAATGTAGGTGTACAGGGCACCGTACTCAAACCGGAAAACAAGGATGGCATGGTTTATGTACAGGCAGGCATCATGAAGGTAAATGTGCCCATCAATGAGCTGCGTCTGGAGGAAAAGAAGGAAAAACCAAAAAAGACCTACCGGGCCGCTGCCGGAAATGCGGCGGAAATCCGCCGTTCTGCGGCAAAGAGCGAGCTGGATGTCCGTGGTATGATGGTAGAGGAAGCACTGATAGAAGTAGATCGGTATATTTCCGACTGCCTGATGGCACATCTGGATGTTGTCACCATCATTCATGGCAAGGGTACCGGCGCATTGCGTACTGCTATTCAGCAGCATCTGCGTCATGACCGGCATGTGAAATCCATCCGCAACGGACGCTATGGCGAGGGCGATATGGGTGTTACCATTCTGGAACTGAAATAAGGCATATTGCTGGAAAATGAGAGGAAAAAGCGGTTTTTTGTTGGCATTCGCGATACAGAATTTGATTTGCTTTGAGAATCCTCTACAAATTCCGGCAGGAAAATGCTCTCTTTTGGTACAAAAACATATTGACGAAACCGAAAAAAACAGGTATGCTATAAATGGTATAGGGCTTGAAGGAATACGGGCCCGGAAACATGTATTGTATTGTGCAGGTTTAGTTTTAATTTTGTTTATAGGAGCGATGTTGAAATGTTTTCACAGGAAGTTCAGGTTACGAACCAGGTTGGACTGTATGCACGTCCGGCAACATTTTTTATCCAGTGCGCAAACGGCTTTAAGAGCACCATTCTGGTTGAAAAGGAAGAGCGCAGAGTGAATGCAAAGAGCCTTCTGGGTATTCTGTCCCTGGGTATCACCAAGGGCACCACAATTACTCTGATTGCTGATGGCGTTGATGAAGTTGAGGCAGTAAATGCACTGACTGATCTGATTCAGTCCAATTTCAGCGACTCGAACTTCAGCGACTGATTTCAATCCAACGCACGAACAGATGACACCGCTGGTTTTGCGGTGTCTCTTTTTTTCTCTGAGTTTCCGGAAAGGAGAGGACATGGATGGCCACACGTGAGGAGCTGCATCGGAAGGTGCTGACCTTGCCCAAGGAACCGGGTGTGTATATCATGAAGAACTGCCATGGACAGGTGATCTATGTCGGCAAGGCAAAGGTGCTGAAAAACCGTGTGTCGCAGTATTTTCAGAATGAGGCAAAACATACGCCGAAAACACGGAAAATGGTGGAAAATATTGATAATTTCGACATCATTGTCTGCGGTTCGGAGTTTGAAGCGCTGGTTCTGGAAAACCAGATGATTAAAAAGTACAAACCGAAATATAACATTCTGCTCAAGGATGACAAGGGCTATCCGTTTATTCGTGTGAATACCGACCAGCCCTATCCTGTATTTACGGTTGTCAGCAGCCCGAAGAAGGATGCGGCGCGGTATATTGGGCCTTATGCGGGCAGAGGTGCTGCATTTCAGGCGATTGACACAGTGAGCCGGGCGCTGGGACTGCGGGACTGCCAGCGGGTGCTGCCCCGGGATATCGGCAAGGTGCGGCCTTGTCTGAATGCCCAGATGGGACGATGCTGTGCTCCCTGTGCCGGTGCCGTGACGCAGGAAGAGTATGCCCAGCGGGTTTTACAGGCAGTGGATGTGCTGGAAGGCAATTCGGAGCAGCTTGCCAGCCAGCTGGAGCAGCAGATGTATCGGGCTGCGGAAGAGGAACACTTTGAACAGGCAGCACAGCTTCGGGATCGGATGCGTGCCATCCAGCGTGCGGGACAGCATCAGATGGTGGTAGCCAGCGGGTTTTCCGATATGGACATCATTGCCTTTGCTCAGGGGGAGACAAAGGGCTGTATTGTAGTGCTGCATTATATTGCAGGCAATTTCCATGACAAGGAATATGTGATGCTGGACGGCACCTGTGCCGAGGACGGACGGGAACTGCTGGAAAGCTATATCAAGCAATATTATTCCATGCGGGGCGTGGTGCCGGGATTGGTACTGGTTTCGGAGGAAATTGAGGATATGGCAACGGTTGAGTCCTTTTTGCGGTCAGTAGCGGGTAAAAAAGTTACTCTGACTGTGCCACAGCGGGGCAGGCGGCGGGAATTGATGCAGATGGCAAAAAAGAATGCGTCAGAGGAAATCACCCGGTCGGAAACCTCCACCCAGCGCAGGCAGAAATCCCTGGAGCTGTTCGGCAAAATGATGGGTCTGGAACAGGTGCCGGTCAGCTTTGAAGCGTATGATATTTCCAATCTGGCAGGCACCCATACGGTAGGTTCCATGATCGTATTTGAAAACGGTCAGCCCAAGCGCAGCCGGTATCGAAAATTCCGCATTGAATCGGTGGCAGAGGGGCAGGATGACTATCAGGCGATGGAAGAAATGCTGACCCGACGGCTGCAGCGCTGGAAGGATGGCGATGAAAAATTTTCTGAGCTGCCCAGCGTGTTCATGATTGACGGCGGATTGGGACATGTTCGCATTGCAAAAGCTGTACTGGATCGGTTTGGCTGTGACCGTCCGGTATTCGGCATGGTGAAGGATGACCACCACCGAACCCGGGGACTGGTGGCACCGGACGGCAGGGAATTCAGCATTGCCACCACACCGGCAGTGTTTGCACTGGTAGGTCGGATGCAGGAGGAAGTACACCGGTTTGCGATTACCTACCAGCGCGCACTGCGGCAGTCGGATGCAGTGCGGTCAGAGCTGGATCGTATTCCGGGCATCGGGGAAAAACGCCGGACTGCCCTGCTGCGGAAGTTTAAAAGCGTCAAACGCATCCGGCAGGCACAGCTGGAGGAGCTGGAAACCGTACTGCCCCATGGAGCGGCTGTATCGGTATATGAATATTTCCGGAAGGGAGAAAAGCCATGAGAGTCATCAGCGGAAGCGCAAGGGGCAGGATACTGGAGCCGGTTCCCGGCAAGGATACCCGTCCGACAACAGATAAGGTCAAGGAATCGGTATTCAATATTCTGCAGTTCCGGCTATATGATGCTGCAATGCTGGATTTGTTTGCCGGCACCGGACAGATGGGCATTGAGGCATTGAGCCGGGGTGCGGCAAGGGCAGTTTTTGTGGATCGTGCACCAAAAGCCATTTCCATTATTCGCAAAAATGTTGCGGCAGCACGGGTAGAGGATCGGGCGGAAGTCCTGCAAATGACCTATCAGCAGGCACTGCAGAAGCTGCAGGGGCAAAAATTCGATATTTTATTCCTTGATCCGCCATATGGGGGCGAATTGCTAAATTCTGCACTGAATGCTGTAGAATCGTTTGACATCCTGTCGGCAGATGGTATAATAATATGTGAAAGTTCCGTTGAGGATACTGTCATGTGCCCGGATACATTTTCTGTGTATCGGACCTATCAGTACGGAACCATTCGCCTGACGGCATTGTGCCGAAAGGAAGAAAACGAATGAGGCTCTGAACCCGCCGTTCAGGGTCGGAAAGGCAATCCATATGAGAATAGGGGTATATCCCGGCAGCTTTGATCCTGCCACACTGGGACATCTTGACATTATCCGCCGTGCATCCAAACTGTTTGACAAGCTGATTGTAGCAGCGATGGTAAACGGGTCAAAGACCTCCACCTTTACCATGGAGGAAAAGGTGGATTTTCTGAAACGTATGACGCGGGATCTCCCCAATGTGGAAGTGGAATGCTTCAGTGGCCTGCTGGCGGATTATGTGCGGGAAAAGCATGCCTGCGCCATTGTCAAGGGATTACGTGCCGTTTCTGATTTTGAATATGAATTTCAGATGGCACTGGCAAATAAAAAATTAAATCCGGAGCTGGATACCGTCTTTCTGATGACGGGGCAGAAATATCTGTTCCTCAGCTCCACCATTGTTCGTGATATCGCGCGGCATGGAGGCGATATTTCCGGCTTTGTCTCAGAGGAAATCTGCGAGGATATTATGAAAAAGCTGGATCAGACGAAGTAAACGTATTGGCAGTTAAGAGAATGTCAAATGGAGGGAAACTATGGTAGCTGTTTTGGAAGAATTGGTAAATTCGCTGTATGATATGATTCAGGAAGCACGCAGCGTACCGCTGAGCGCGGAAAAATGTATGATTGACCGGGAAAAGGCATTGGATATTCTGGATGAAATCCGTACCAATATGCCGAAGGATCTGGAGATGGCACGTGCCATTGTGGAAAAGCGCAATGATATGGTTGCTGCCGGCAAGAAGGATGCAGAGGAACTGCGCCGGAAGGCAGAGGAATATGTGCGCAAGACTGTCAACGAGAGTTCCATGGTGGCAGCAGCACAGCAGCAGGCGGATGAGATCGTTTCCACCGCAGAAAAACAGGCTGCACAGCTGCGCAATGCAGTGAGCAGCTACTGCAATGAGAAGCTGGATGCAACAGAGGCCTGCGCTGCGGCAACGCTGGAGGAAATCCGCAAATGCCGCGCCCAGTTTGACACGGTGAACCAGAAATAAAACCCGGAGATATCGGGCAGAGGATGTGCGGATTGCGTCCTCTGCCTGTTTTTGTTTGTGCAGCAGGGGGGACAAAGCCAACTGTTGCGAACACATGTTCGAAAGTTCGGAATTTGTTCACATTTACCGGAAAAAGTCTGATTTTCCGGATAAAAAAATCAAACATCTCCTTGCATTTTAGTAATACAGAACGTATAATAAAATCATAGTGGGGGAAGGTGGCGGAAAAGACCATGCTTTACCACAAAATCGGAGCGGGAGGGCGTCATTGTGAAAGGCGAGTATCAGCATACTCTGGACGCAAAAGGGCGCCTGTTTATTCCGGCAAAGCTGCGCGAGGAGCTGGGAGAGGGCTTCGTCGTGACAAAAGGGCTGGATGAGTGCCTGTTCCTGTACCCACAGCATGCATGGGAACAGCTGGAGGAGAAGATCCGACGGCTGCCAATGTCGAAATCTAGAGGTCTACAGCGGTTTTTCCTGTCATCCGCTGCGGACGTTACAGTAGATAAACAGGGACGCATGATTGTCCCCTCTGTCCTGCGCAGCTATGCAGGACTGGAGCATGAGGTCACCATTATCGGCGTGGGCGAACGCGCTGAAATCTGGGACAGACAGGCATGGGAGAATTATAACAGCGAGATGGATGCCGGCAGTATTGCGCAGGCAATGGAAGAACTGGGATTTTAAGGCGGAGGCTTTGTATTAAAAAATGGAATTTAAGCATGTTTCAATTTTACTTGCAGAATGCCTTGACAGCCTGAAGATTCGGCCGGATGGCATCTATGTGGATGCCACACTGGGCGGTGCAGGACATTCCATGCATATTGCGCAGCGGCTGACAGAAGGCGGACAATTGATCGCCATTGACCGGGACGACATGGCACTGGAGAATGCCCGAGTCCGGCTGGCAGATGTGATGGACCGCGTCACATTGGTAAAAAGTGATTTTCGGAATTTGGATCGGGCCATTGCCTCCTGTGGTGTCAGCCAGGTGGACGGCATTCTGTTTGATCTGGGTGTTTCTTCTCCCCAGTTGGATATTGCGGAGCGGGGCTTTTCCTACATGCAGGATGCCCGGCTGGATATGCGCATGGATCAACAGCAGCAGCTGTCGGCTTATGAGGTCGTGAACACGTGGGACCGCAGTGAGCTGCGCCGCATTCTATTGGAATACGGTGAGGAACGGTATGCTCCCCAGATTGCCGCCGCCATTGACCGGGCACGGCAGGAAAAGCCGATTGAAACCACATTGCAGCTGGCGGATATCATCCGCGGCGCCATGCCGCCTGCGGCACGGCGGGAAAAACAGCATCCGGCAAAGCGGAGCTTTCAGGCCATCCGCATTGCTGTCAATGATGAACTGATGGCGGTACAGGAGGCCATGGAGCATGCCATTGACGCGCTGGCACCCGGGGGACGGCTGGCTGTGATTACATTCCATTCTTTGGAGGATCGTATCGTCAAGACGGCATTCCGCAATGCCGCCCAGGGCTGTACCTGTCCGAAGGATTTTCCGGTGTGTGTGTGTGGAAAAAAAGCGAGGGTAAAACTGGCAGCGCGCAAGCCGTTGTTGCCGTCGATGGAGGAAATCGCTCAAAATCCCCGTGCGAGAAGCGCAAAATTGAGAGTATGTGAGAAATTGTCGGAAAAATAAGGGAGAGCGGGTTCGATTATGGCAGAGAACTTCAGGCACCGTGGCAATACGGGTGCCGTTTATGATACAGAGGTCGGGAAAAAGAAACGGGAACGCATGCGTGCGCGCAGACGCAAGCAGCGGCTGCGGATGCTGATGATGGGCATTATGTGTGTTGTGTTTGCCATCGGTGCGGTATCCACGGTCAGTTGTTATGTCCGTGTGACAGAACTGAAGGCTGAGGTGGAGCAGAAGCAGGCAACACTGGCGCAGCTGGAAAGTGAATACGTTTCGCTGAATGCGAAAAAGGAAAATGCCGTGAATCTTTCACAGGTGGAGGATTATGCAGAAAATGTATTGGGGCTGGTGAAGCTTGACCGCAGCCAGGAGGAATATCTCGAACTGCAGAAAACCGATCAGGTGGAGGTGAATGAAGCCTCCAGCGGTGTGGAAAAGCTGGCATCCAGCTTTGTCAAGAGCTTCAATGCGATTTTGTCATTTTTACGGTAATGTATCATATACATAAGGAAAGCAGCGGGAGTGAGAAGTGTAATGACCTTCTGACTCCTGTTTTTTGTCACAATGACGATGCAATGGCAGCGCAGTTGTGATATAATCATAACGGATTCCCGCAGGACCGAAGAGAACGGAATTGCGGCAGCGGTTGATTGGAGAATAAACGAATGGCACGTAAACGGTCCAATAAAAAAAGAGTGTCCATGCGCGGACGGATTATTGCATTGATTCTTGGTTTTGCCGTGCTCGGCTTTGTTGCCGTGGCGGTGAAGCTGTTTTATCTGCAGGTCATCAATACCAACTTTTATCAGAGCAAAGCGGCGGAAAATCAGACGAAGGATCTGATTATTACCCCGACACGGGGGACTATTTATGACCGCAACATGACAGAGCTGGCAGTCAGCGCCACCACCCAGGAAATCAGTGTTGACCCCTCCGTCATCCGTAAAAAGGGTACCGATTCAGCGAAAGGGAAAACCGATGCGGATGGCAAGACCATTCCTGCCACCGAGGAGGAAAAGGCTGCGGCACTCAAGTCCTATCAGGAAAAAATCGCGTCTATCCTATCTGAGCATCTGGAACTGGAGTATGCGGATGTGCTGGAAAAAATCCAGCGGGATGTATCCTATGTCCGCATAGCACGGCGGGTGGATGCGGATATTTCGGATGAAATCATGCAGGAGCTGGAAAAAAATAACCTTTCCGGCGTTTATACCACGGAGGATTCCAAGCGGTATTATAAATATGGCACCTTTGCCTCTCAGGTCATCGGCTTTACGGATGATGACGGCGAGGGCCTGTACGGTGTGGAGCTGCAATATAATGATACGCTCAAGGGCGTTGCCGGCCGGGTGGTCAAGGCGACCAATGCGTTGGGTTCGGATATGCCCTATGATTATGAAAAATATGTGGCGGCACAGGATGGCGACGGCGTTGTGCTGACGCTGGACGAGGGTGTGCAGCACTATCTGGAAAAGCATCTGGAACAGGTGCTGGCAACCACGGATGCCAAAAAGGGCGTCTGCGGCATTGTCATGGACATCAAATCCGGTGAAATCCTTGCCATGTCCACCAAGCCGGATTTTGATTTGAATGATCCCCGCACCATTCCGGAGAAATATACCTCCCTGATGGCGGAGCTGGATAACCTGAGCGGTGATGCCTATAAGGAAAAATACAGTGAGATTCTGCTGCGGCTGTGGCGGAATAAGGCAATCAATGATACCTATGAGCCCGGATCTACCTTTAAGATTTTTACAGTATCCACCGCATTGGAGGAAGGCGTTGTCTCCAATGAAAGCACCTTTACCTGCGGCGGCTCCAAGATCGTCAAGGACCGCACCATCAAATGCTGGAAGAGCGGCGGACACGGTGCTCAGGTACTGCGGGATACGCTGGCCAATTCCTGTAACGTGGCAATGATGGACATCAGTGCCCTGATGGGTACGGATATGTTCCGCAAGTATTTTGAGGCCTATGGCATGATGGAAAAGGCCAACATCGACCTGCCGGGTGAGGCAACAGGCATTTTCTTTGATTCGATGGGTGAGGTTGACCTTGCGACGGCATCCTTTGGCCAGAACTTCCAGGTAACACCCCTGCAGGAGCTGTGTATGGTAGCGGCGGTCTGCAATGGCGGCAATCTGGTAACACCCCATATTGTCCGGGAAATTGTGGATACCGAGGGCAATGTCCAGCAGACAGTGGAGACTGAGGTCAAGCGCCAGGTCATTTCCAGAGAAACCAGCGATCTTATGTGTGAGTATCTGGAAAATGTCGTGGCAAACGGCACTGGTCAGAATGCCTATGTTGCGGGCTACCGCATCGGCGGCAAGACGGCAACCTCTCAGAAGCAGCCGAAGAGTGATAACAGCCTGCGTATTGCATCGTTTATCGGCGTTGCGCCCATGGATGACCCGCAGTATGCTGTATTGGTGATGATCGACGAACCCCAGACATCGGAAAAGGGCGGCGGTGCCGTGGCAGCTCCGGTTGTAGGACGTATCTTTGAGGATATCCTGCCATATCTTGGCGTGGAAGCTGCATTTTCCGAAGAAGAAGCCGACCGGCAGGAAATCATTGTGCCCTCTTTGGCGGATAAATCCCTGGAGGAAGCAAAGGAAACCCTGGATGAGCTGGGACTGGAATACCGTGTCAAGGGCGATGGGGATACCGTTACCGACCAGCTTCCGGTGGCAGGCATTTCCATTCAGCCGGACAATACCGTGGTGCTGTACTGCGGGGAAGATAAACCTACCGATAAGGTCACCGTACCGGATGTCAGAGGCATGAGCGTTGCAGCAGCACGTCAGCAGCTGGCGGATTACGGATTATATATGAAACAGAACGGTATTGCCAGCTGGCGTACCTCCGGCGCTTCGGCAGCTGTCACCCAGAGTCCTGCGGCAGGCAGCTCGATTGCGAGGGGATCGGTGGTTACCGTCGCATTTGGCAATAACGTAACCAGTCAGGAATAACCGGGAGGAGAAAAAATGAAACTGGAAAAAATCCTCAGCGGCGTTGCAGTTCTGGAACAGACCGCAACCGCTGCATGTGAAATTGGGGAACTGAAGTATGATTCCCGTCAGGTCAAACCGGGTGATGTCTTTGTGGCGATCACCGGCTTTGAGACCGATGGACACAAATATATTCCCAAGGCCATTGAACTGGGAGCCAGCGTGGTTGTCTGTGAGTATATCCCGGAGGGCGGCATTGGGGTGCCCTATATCCGGGTAGAGTCCTCACGCCGTGCGCTGGCACAGATGGCGGCGAACTATTTTGACCATCCGGCATCCAGCATGACCATGGTGGGCATTACCGGTACCAATGGTAAGACCACAACCACCTATTTAATCAAGACCATTCTGGAAGCCCAGGGTCATACCGTGGGTCTGATCGGTACCAATCAGAATATGATCGGTGAGGAAATCCTGCCTACGGAACGCACCACGCCGGAATCCTTCGAGCTGCAGAAGCTGTTTGCCCAGATGCGGGATGCAGGCTGCACCCATGTGCTGATGGAGGTATCCTCCCATTCCCTGGTGCTGGATCGTGTTTATGGCATTCCCTTTGCTGTGGGTGCCTTTACCAACCTGACACAGGATCATCTGGACTTCCACAAGACCATGGAAGCCTATCGGGATGCCAAGGCATTGCTGTTCCATCAGTGCAAAATCGGCGTAACCAACAGCGATGATGAAGCTGGACGGTATATGCAGGCACAGAAGGCATGCCCGTTCCTGTCCTATGGCGAGACTGAGACAAGTGACCTGCATGCAGATCACATCCAGCTGCATGCGGACAGCATCAGCTTTGATTGTGTGGCAGAGGATGAGATTGTCCCGGTAACCCTGGGCATTCCGGGACAGTTCACCGTATATAATGCACTGTGCGCACTGGCCTGTGCCAAGGCATTGGGCATTCCGGTGGCAGCGGCAGCTGCTGCACTGCGCAGCGCCCACGGCGTCAAGGGTCGTGTGGAGGTTGTGCCTACCGGTACGGATTACACCGTACTGATTGACTATGCCCATTCCCCGGATGGCGTGGAAAATGTACTGAAAGCAGCCAGGGGCTTTACCAAAGGCCGCCTGATTGGCCTGTTCGGCTGCGGCGGTGACCGTGACCGCACCAAACGTCCGAAGATGGGTGCCATTGCGGCACGTCTGTCTGACCTGTGCATTGTCACCTCGGATAATCCCCGTACCGAAAAGCCGGAGGCTATTATTGAGGATATTCTGGAGGGCATGCAGGATACCACCACACCCTATGAGGTGATTGTCAACCGTCCGGAAGCCATCTGGCATGCACTGGATATTGCCAAGGCTGGTGATACCATTGTGCTGATGGGCAAGGGACATGAGACCTATCAGGAAATCAACCATGTGAAGCATCATCTGGATGAGCGTGAAGTGGTTGCAGAATATTTTGCCAACAAGAAGTAAAAAAAAGCGCGCGGCAGTGGTCTGCGTGACAGAGATAAAGGGGAAAGCATATGAAGATGATTACGGCGGCACAGGCGGCACAGTTTGCCGGCGGCGTGGTAGTCGGGGAGGGAGATACGCCGATTTTTGGCATTTCCACCGATTCCCGTTCCATTCCGGCAGGCAGTCTGTTTATCCCGATCCGCGGCGAACGGTTTGACGGGCATGACTTTCTGGAAAAGGCAGTGGAGCTGCATGCCGCAGCAGTGATGTCGGAAAAGGACATCGACCTTCCGGTGCCGGTCATCCGTGTGGATGACACACGTCGGGCACTGCTGGCACTGTCCGGCGGCTATCGCTCGCTGTTTGATATTCCGGTTGTAGGCGTGACCGGTTCGGTGGGCAAGACCACCACCAAGGAAATGACAGCCGCTGTGCTGGCACAGAAATATAACACACTGTACACACAGGGAAACCTGAACAATGAAATCGGTATGCCGCTGACTCTGTTCCGGCTGGAGGAACAGACCGAAGCCGCTGTGGTGGAAATGGGCATGTCCAATTTCAAGGAAATTTCCCGTATGACGGTGCAGGCAAAGCCGAATGTTGCGATTGTTACCAATATCGGTACCGCACATATTGAATTCCTGGGCTCCAGAGAAGGCATCCGGGATGCGAAGCTGGAAATTCTGGAAGGACTGCAGGAGGGCGGCACCGCCGTGCTCAACGGTGATGAACCGCTGCTGTGGTGTAAAAAGAACCGGATTGCTGCCAATACATTGTATTTCGGCATAGAAAATCCCGCATGTGATGTGCGGGCAGAACAGATTGAGCTGGCAGGTGACCATGTCAATCTCACCATTGTACATCCAAAGGGCAGCTTTGATGCGGTGATTGGCACTGCCGGACGGCATAATGTATACAATGCGCTGGCAGCAACGGCAGCGGGTCTGTGTCTGGGTCTGTCCCATGAGCAGATTGCCGCCGGTCTGAAGGGCTTTCAGGACATCCACCAGACCATCACCCAGGAAAATGGCTTTACCATCATTGATTCCAGCTACAATGCCAGCCCGGACGCAGTGGAAGCTTCGCTGGATGTGCTCAAGAGCATGGATATTCCGGGCAAGCGGTTTGCGGTGCTGGGCGGCATGCGAGAGCTGGGAACCTTTGCGGCGGCAGAGCATCAGCGCTGCGGCAGAAAAATCGCAGCCTGTGCAGATTATCTGTACTGCTATGGCGATGGTGCAGAGGATTACCGCCTTGGTGCGGTGGAAGCCGGTATGCGGGATGAAAACATCCATATTCTGCACTCCCATGAGGGCATTGCAGGGGCACTGAAGCGTGCGGCAAAGCCGGGAGATGCGCTGCTGTTCAAGGGCAGCCGATACTGGAAGATGGAAAAAGCCCTGGAACTGTTCCGGGAGAAATAAAAGAAAGGTATTTGCAACATGACGACCATTATTGCTGTGTCGGTCCTTGCGTCGTTTCTCATTGCGGCGGCAATCGGTCCGGCTCTGATTCGATATCTGAAAAAAATGCATTTCGGACAGAAAATTTTGTCCTATGTCCCGGAGCATGCGGGAAAGCAGAACACACCGACCATGGGCGGTTTTATGTTCATCATCAGCATCACGATTGTGACGATTGCCGTCAATCTGGTGATGGGCGGTGTCAGCGTACAGTCCTTCACCGTACTGGTGCTGTCGCTGTGCTACGGCGTAATTGGCTTTATTGATGACAGCACCAAAATCCGCAAGGCGGAAAATGAGGGCCTGACCTCCGGTCAGAAGTTTGCCCTGCAGCTGGTGCTGGCAGTGATTTTCCTCAGCGTGCTGCATATGGGCGGTTATCTGATGCCCAGCCTGTACATTCCCTTTGCCGGGGTTTCGCTGGATATCCCGTGGCTGATTTATGTGGTCATTGCGGCATTCATCATGGTAGGCTGCAACAATGCGGTCAACCTGACTGATGGTCTGGATGGTCTGGCAGCAGGTGTCACCCTGCCGGTAGCGGTATATTTCATTGTCATCGGTGCCATTTCCGGCAATCTGCCGGTGGTGGTATTCGCTTCCGCACTGGCAGGCGGACTGGCAGCCTTCCTGATCTTCAACTTCAATCCGGCAAAGGTATTTATGGGCGATACCGGATCCCTGTTTCTCGGCGGTGCAGTTGCCGGTCTGGCCTTTGCCTGTGATCAGCCCCTGATTCTGGTGCTGGTTGGCCTGATTTATGTCATTGAAACCCTGTCCGACATCCTGCAGGTTGAATATTACAAGGCAACCAAGAAGCCGGTGCTGGATGAAAACGGCAATCCGGTACGGGATGCCAAGGGAAACATCAAGATGCAGGGCAAGCGCATCTTTAAAAAGGCGCCGATTCATCATCATTTCCAGCTGTGCGGCTGGGGAGAGAAGAAAATCGTACTGGTATTTGCCGGCATCACCGTGCTCATGTGCATTCTTGCCTATTTCGGTGTTGCGCCGCGGTATCTCTGATTGAAAACCCATGAGGGAAACGGAGGTGATTCCACATGTCTGCAGCATATCGTTCCGCAGGGAAAAAGCCTGCAAAACGACGCCTGCTCTCCCGCAGCTCCCGTAAACCGAAGCAGAATGGGAGAGGCAAAAAAACGAATAACCGGGCTGTCAGGACACGGCGGACACAGCAGCGCAGTACCGGCATGCAGAGACAGCACTCCCCATTGATTCAGGGTCTGTTCCAGCAGCAGCAGAAAAAGCTGGATGCGCCTATGCTGCTGATTACACTGATGCTGCTGGGGATTGGACTGATTGCATTGCTGTCCTCCAGTTATCCGAAGGCATATTACAACAGTGATATCGGCCCGTTTTATTACTTCAGCCGCCAGCTGATGTTTGCCGTACTCGGGCTGGCAGCCATGTGGGTTGTTTCCTGCTATGATTATCATAAGTATAAATACTGGGCAAAGTGGCTGTATCTGGTATCCCTGATTATGCTGGTGCTGGTACTGACACCGCTGGGTACTTCCCTGAACCAGGCACAGCGCTGGCTGTTTGGCTTCCAGCCTTCGGAAATCGCAAAGCTGGCGATTATCCTGCTGTTTGCCACTGTGGCGGCAGGCAGGCCCAAGAGCGTGCATTCCATGAAAAGCCTGATGCTGTATGCGGCACTGATTGGCATTTATATTGTGCTGCTGGCACTGGAGCCCCATATGTCTGCGGCGATGATTCTGGTTGTCATTGCCTTTACCATTTTGTTTGTGGCAGGCATGCGCATCTGGTTCCTGATCCCGGTAGGCATTGCGGGTG
>CAMBYS010000037.1 GCA_945872165.1 uncultured Clostridia bacterium
GGCATCGGTATCCTCCCCGGATCCCCGTACCCTGACCATTCAGCCCTGGGATGCTTCCCTGCTGAAGGCAATCACCAAGGCAATCCAGACCTCAGATCTGGGCATCAATCCGCAGAACGATGGCAAGGTCATTCGTCTGACCTTCCCGCCGCTGACAGAGGAGCGCCGTAAGGAACTGATCAAGCAGGTTTCCAAGGAAGGCGAAGCTTCCAAGGTTGCCATCCGCAATATCCGCCGTGATGCGCTGGATAAGTGGAAGGCTGCCAAGAAGAAGTCTGAAATGACAGAGGATGAGCAGAAGGATGCCGAGAAGGATATGCAGAAGCTGACTGATAAGTACATCAAGCAGATCGACAGCACCACTGCAGCAAAGTCGGATGAATTGAAGTCTATCTAAAAAGAAGTTTTTTTGTGCATGTGGGCGGCTAACCAGTCGCCCATGTCACGTATAACGGCAGTTTCCAGAGATTGCCGTGGGATTGATGAGGAAAGGTCGGTGCATAGTACCATGGCGTTATTCAATATACTGAAAAAAGAGGATGGTACGCCGCAGCAGCGTCCGGTACCGCAGCATATTGCGGTTATCATGGACGGCAATGGCCGCTGGGCCAAAAAACGGGGATTGCCCCGGACAGCAGGGCATAAGGTTGGTGCGGAAACCTTCCGCAATATCGCAACCTATTGCAAAGACATCGGTGTAAAATATTTTACCGTGTATGCTTTTTCCACGGAAAACTGGAAGCGTCCGGCAGAGGAAGTGGATACCCTGATGAATCTGTTCCGCCGGTATCTGAAGGAAGCTATTGAGACCATGGCAGAAAAAGGCGTTGCTGTGCGGGTCATTGGTGATCTGTCTGTATTGGCGGAGGATATCCAGCAGCTGATTGCGGATTGTGATAAGGAAGCGGAAAAACTGGAAAATCCGGCAATTGCTACCCTTTGCATCAATTATGGCGGACGGGATGAAATCAAAAATGCCGTGCGCGCCATTGCACAGCAGGTACAGTCCGGCGCACTGCAGCCGGAGAACATTACCGAGGACACCATTTCCCGGCATCTGTATACAGCGGATATGCCGGACCCGGATCTGATCATCCGTCCCAGCGGGGAAATTCGTACCTCCAATTTCCTGTTGTGGCAGAGCGCATATGCGGAATACTATTTTACCGATGTGCTCTGGCCGGATTTCAAGCCGGAACATCTGGAAGCAGCCATTGAAGATTTTAACAGAAGACAGAGACGTTTCGGAGGCGTTTAACAAAGATATGAAGACAAGAGTTGCATTTGGCGTGGTGGGCGCCATTGTTGTTGTTCTGGCACTGTTTGTCTTTCCGCCGATTGTGGCACAGGTGCTGATGATGGCACTGTCTGTTGCGGCAGCACAGGAATTTACCGCGGCAATCGCAGGAAAGCAGAACAAGAGCCTGCAGCTGGCAGCCATGCTGCTGGCACTGGGTATGTCCTGGGCCAGTGCGCGGGACAGCTATAACCCGTATTGGACCCGCGGCATGCTGTATCTTGGCATTGTGGTGCTGTTTATTATCCTGCTGCGCTGCCATAAAAAGATCGGCTTTACCGAAATTGCCGGTGCATATGTGGGCGGCATCATTATTCCCTATATGCTGATGAGCCTGATTCGTATGTTTACCATGCAAGGCGGCAACGGTGCCTTGTATCTGCTGGTTCCGCTGCTGGCGGCATGGGGCTCGGATACCTGTGCCCTGTTTGCCGGCATGGCCTTTGGCAAGCATAAGCTGGCTCCGGTGATTTCCCCGAAGAAAACCATTGAGGGTTCCGTTGGCGGTGTCGTGGGTGCCACCGTACTGCTGGTGATTTATGGCATTGCAGTGAGCAGCCTGACTGATACCACATTGTCGGTTCCCCTGTGTATTGCGGTTGGTATTTTCGGTGCGATTCTGGGTCAGGTTGGTGATCTGTCCTTTTCCATTGTCAAGCGCAAAAGCGGCATCAAGGACTACGGTAAAATTTTCCCGGGCCATGGCGGTGTGCTTGATCGGTTTGACAGCGTGATTTTTGTGGCACCGGTTGTGGAACTGCTGCTGCATCTGTTTACAAATCTGGGGTTATAATGGTATGAAGAACATTGTTATTCTCGGTTCGACCGGTTCTATCGGCACACAGACCATTGACATTTTGGATTCCATTGATGCCAAGGTATGTGCTATTTCGGTCAATACGAATATTGAACGCGCAGAGCAGCAGGCGCGTCTGCTGCAGCCGTCCCTGGTGGCGGTATATGATGAAAAAAAGGCATCAGAGCTGAAAATCCGGCTGGCAGATACGGGAATCCGTGTGGTTTCCGGTATGGAAGGCCTGATTGAAGCGGCAACCCTGCCGGAAGCGGATGTCATTGTTACGGCAGTGGTAGGTATGGTGGGTCTGCTGCCCACACTGGCTGCCATTGACGCAGGGAAAGATATCGCTCTGGCAAATAAGGAAACACTGGTTTGCGCCGGACAGATTGTGATGAAGCGTGCCCGGGAAAAGGGTGTTGCCATCCTGCCGGTGGATTCCGAGCATTCCGCTATTTTTCAGTGTTTACAGGGTGCTGCGGGCAACGGCATCAGCCGCATTCTGCTTACTGCCTCCGGCGGACCGTTTTTCGGCATGAGCCGGGAACAGATGCGGCATGTGACCAAGGAACAGGCATTGAATCATCCGAACTGGAGCATGGGGGCCAAAATTACCATTGATTCCGCAAGCATGATGAACAAAGGCCTGGAGCTGATTGAAGCCATGTGGCTGTATGATGTGGAGCCGGATGACATTGATATTGTGGTGCATCGGGAAAGCATTGTGCATTCCGCAGTGGAATTTACCGATGGCTCGGTGATTGCCCAGATGGGCAATCCGGATATGCGCCTGCCGATTCAATATGCATTGACGTATCCGGCACGAGTACCCTGTAAGGTACCGCCGCTGGATCTGCCTCGCCGGCATAACCTGACCTTCTTTGCGCCGGATGAGGAGGCTTTTCCGGCTTTAGGCTTGGCACGGCGTGCGGCAGCAGCAAGAGGCAATCTGGGCGCTGTGATGAATGGTGCCAATGAAGCGGCAGTTGACCTGTTTCTGCACGATCAGATCCCGTTTTACCGGATTCCGGAGCTGGTGCGTGAAGCAATGGATGCGGTGGATTATCTGCCGGAGATCACGGTGGAGGATGTGCTGGAAAGCGACCGGGCAGCCCGTGACATTGTACACGCGCTGGTAAAGTGATGCTGCCAGTGTATTCCCATCAGTAAGAGGTGTTTTTTTGACCATTTTAACCGTTATTTTAGCAATTGTGGCATTTGGATGCCTGGTTATTGTGCATGAATTCGGACATTTCATGGCGGCGAAGGCTGCCGGCGTACGGGTGCTGGAGTTCTGGGTCGGCATGGGTCCGGCCATTGCCCATCATCAGTTTGGAGAAACCGATTTTAAGCTGTGCATCCTGCCCTTTGGTGGCGCATGCGTGATGGATGGTGAGGATACCGATGACGCATCCCCCGGAACCCTGTCTGCCGCCCCCATTGGCTGGCGGGCTTTGATTCTGGCATCCGGTGCGCTGATGAATTTCCTGTTGGGATTTCTGATTGTACTGGTACTCATGCTGCCCCAATCCACCGGTACAACGCCGGTGATTGACGACTTTGCTGAAGGCTTTCCATCACAGGGTGAGTCTATGCTGATGGAGGGGGATCGTATTGTCAGCATTGACGGCTACCGGGTATTGCTGGTTTCTGATGTGTCCACCGGACTGAGTCTGGGAGAGGATACCAGTTATGAGATTGTGGTACAGCGCAACGGGGAAACCGTGACCCTGCATGATGTGAAGCTGGAGCCTGCTGAATACGATGGAGTACAGCGGTATGGCATAGATTTTACGGTGGTACAGCTGTCCTTGGGGGATAAAATACAAAATGCGGTATACCGTTCCTATGACTATGCCCGTCTGGTATGGATCAGCCTGGAGCAGCTGCTGACCGGTAAAGTTGGCATCAACCAGCTGTCCGGTCCGGTGGGCGTGACAGATGTGCTGGCTCAGACGGCACAAAGCAGTATGGTCAGCTTTTTCCTGCTGATTGCCTTTATTTCCATCAATTTGGGTGTGATGAACCTGCTGCCGCTGCCTGCCCTGGATGGCGGACGGCTGCTGTTTGTGCTTATTGAGCTGATTGCGCGCAAGCCGGTTCCCCGGAAATATGAAGGCTATATCCACTTTGGCGGTCTGGCAGCATTGATGCTGCTGATGCTGTATGTCACCTGGCAGGATATCCTGCGGCTGATGGGAGCAGCATAAGGAAGCTGACGGATAAGGAGACAGAACGATGAAGACAAAACAGATTTTTGTGGGAAATGTACCGGTTGGCGGCGGTGCGCCGATTGCCGTACAATCCATGACCAATACCGACACCCGTGACGCAGAGGCGACACTGGCACAGATTGAGCGTCTGGCTTCTGCCGGCTGCCATATTGTGCGCTGCACCGTACCAGATCAGCAGGCAGCAGAAGCCATGAAAACCATCTGTGCCGGATCCCCTATTCCGGTGGTGGCGGATATCCATTTTGACTATCGTCTGGCACTTGCTTCCGCAGAGGCCGGTGTCAGTGCCATTCGTATCAATCCGGGCAATATCGGCGCAGATGAACGGGTGAAGGCTGTGGCAGAGGCCTGTAAGGCACGCCGGATTCCCATTCGGATTGGTGTCAATTCCGGTTCCATTGAAAAGGAAATTTTGAAAAAGTATGGTTCGCCTACACCGGAGGCCATGGTGGAAAGTGCATTGTACCATGTATCCCTGTTAAATAAATTTGATTTTGATGACATCTGCATTTCGTTAAAATCCTCCAGTGTGCCGGCTACCATGCGGGCATACCAGCTGATGCATGAAAAGACCAATTATCCGCTGCATCTGGGTGTAACAGAAGCAGGAACGGAATATATGGGTACCATCAAGTCTGCCGCAGGCATTGGTGGTCTGCTGGCACTGGGTATTGGCGACACCATCCGGGTATCGCTGACGGCTGACCCGGTACATGAAATTACAGCGGCATATGCCATTTTGAAGGCAGTGGGCCTGAATGATACCGGCGTCAACATTGTCTCCTGTCCCACCTGCGGACGGACAAAAATTGACCTGATCGGCATTGCCAATGAAGTGGAACGCCGGGTAGCCGGTCTGGATGCCAAGCTGAAGGTTGCCGTCATGGGCTGTGTTGTCAATGGCCCGGGTGAAGCAAGGGAAGCAGATATCGGCATTGCAGGCGGCGATGGTGAGGGACTGATCTTCCGCAAGGGAGAAATCCTGCGCAAGGTGCCTCAGGAACAGCTGGTAGATGAACTGATGAAAGAAATCGACGCAATGGTAAAGGAGCAGGAGAAAGCTTGACCACACTGGGAGACCTGTTTGACCAATACAAAGATGAAACCCATGGAGCATACCTTTCAAACGGAGAGGTATGCTCTGTTGCGGTCAGTCATGATAAACGGGCAGTTATCTGCCGGGTTCAATTTGACGAAATTGTGCCGAGAAAAGCCCTGTTTGATATGGAAAAAGGCATCAGCAGCACCTATGGCCTGTCCCGTGTGCGCATTGCGCCGCGATACCGGATGGAGGAGCTTTCGGAGCCCTATATCCGCAGCCTGCAGGAGTATCTGGTGCTGCGCAAGCCCTGTGCCCAGGGCTATCTGGCAGACAGCCGATGGGAGAGGACCGCAGATGGCTTGTCAGTTTCCATGCTGTCCACCGGTGTGGATTATCTGTCCACTGACCTGCGCCAGCTGCCGGAGATCATCCGCACGGAAACCGGACTGAACTGCACCGTGACAACGGTAGATCCGGATGAAACCGCAGAACTGCAGGCAGTACAGAAAACCGAGGAGCGTCGGGAAGCACAGCTGCAGAAACTGGCTTCTGCGGCACCGGCACCGACGGAAAAGAAGGAAAAGCCCAAAAAGAAACCGGTAAAGGCCGATAAAGGCGAGGTACGCTATAACCGTAAGTCCTTCAATGTGAAAAAGGATGAAACAGTGCTGTTTGGCAGGCTGTTTGACCAGCCGGTGGTATCCATTCCCGAGGCATTGGGAGCCGTGGACAGCGCAACCATCCGGGGCGAGGTTTTCTTTGTGGAAACCAAAGAAATCAAGAGCAAGAATACCGGCAAGGAATGGGTCAAGGTGGGCTTTGATATCACCGACCTGCATGGCTCCATGCGCGTGAGCAAATTTCTGGCAAAGGAAAAAGCCGGGGAATATATGGACCTGATTAAAACCGGTATGTACCTGACGGTACAGGGCAAGGTCAGCTACGATAACTTTGAAAAAGAAACCATCATGGAGCCCACCGGTATTGTGCAGGGCAAAAAGAAAATCCGCATGGATACGGCGGAAAAGAAGCGTGTGGAGCTGCATCTGCACACCAATATGTCCGCTATGGATGGTATGTCCTCCACCAAGAACCTGATGAAACGGGCAAAGGACTGGGGACATCAGGCCATTGCCATCACAGACCATGGCGTGGCACAGGCGTTCCCGGAGGCCATGCATGCCATTGAACGCAATAAAATTGATATCAAGGTGCTGTACGGTGTGGAAGCCTATTATGTCAATGATTCCGGCAATGTATCGGTGGTGCGGGGTACCTATGACGCGCCGCTGACCGAAACCTTTGTGTGCTTTGATACCGAGACAACCGGTTTAAAGCCGGAGCATGAGGAAATCACGGAAATTGCGGCGGTTAAGGTGCGCAATGGCGAGGTTTTGGAGGAATTCCAGACTTATGTGAACCCTCATAAGCCGATTCCGGAAAATATCACGGAGCTCACCGGTATTTCGGATGAGACCGTGAAGGATGCACCGGATTTGTCTGAAGCTCTGCCTGCTTTTTTAGCATTTGCCGGGGAGCTGCCATTGGTAGCACACAATGCGGGCTTTGACATGGCATTTATCAACAAGGGCTGTGAACGCCTTGGCATTCAGCGGGAGTTCACCTCCATTGATACCGTGGAAATGTCCAAAATCCTGTTCCCGGACATGAAACGTCACCGGCTGGACAGCATGGCAAAGGCACTCAAGGTGGGACCCTTTGACCACCATCGGGCCAGCGAGGACGCAGCAGTGCTGGGACGCATTTTCATCAAGCTGCTGGATAAGATGCGGGAGGAACTGCATGCGGAGAAGATTTCCGATATTAACCCGCTGCTGGCAGGCGTGAAAGCGAAGACCGGCAGCCTGAAAAACCTGCGCCGGTATCATTTCATTATTCTGGCAAAAAATCAGGTGGGTTTGAAAAATCTCTACAAGCTGATTTCCTATTCCAACCTGAAATATTTTAATAAAAAACCGATTATGCCCCGAAGTGAGCTGATTCGCCACAGGGAAGGTTTGATTTTTGGTTCCGCCTGTGAAGCGGGCGAGCTGTTTTCCGCCATGCTGGGGGGAGCCTCCCGGGAAGAGCTGCTGCGCATCGCGGATTTTTATGATTATCTGGAAATCCAGCCCATCGGCAACAACAAATTCCTTATTGCCAACGGCACGGCAAAGGATGAGGAGGAGCTGCGGGATTACAACCGCACCATCCTGTCACTGGCGGATGAGCTGGGCAAGCCCTGTGTGGCAACCGGTGACGTACATTTTCTGGAGCCGGAGGATGAGGCATTCCGCCGGATTCTCATGGCAGGCATGGGCTTTAAGGACGCGGACAATCAGGCACCGCTGTATCTGAAAACCACCGATGAAATGCTGGAGGAATTTTCCTATTTGGGAGAAGACCGGGCTATGGAAGTGGTGGTCACCAATACCAATATGATTGCGGACTGGTGTGATACGCTGCGTCCGGTACCTCGGGAAAACTATCCGCCGAAAATGGAAAATTCCGCAGAGGATCTGGAACGCATGTGCTATGAAAAGGCAAAGCGTATGTATGGTGACCCGCTGCCGGAAAAGGTGAAGGCGCGGCTGGAGCGTGAGCTGGGTTCCATCATCGGCAATGGTTATGATGTGATGTACATGATTGCCCAGAAACTGGTGGCCAAGTCCCTGGAAGACGGCTATCTGGTAGGCTCCCGAGGTTCTGTGGGCTCCTCATTGGTGGCATTTATGTCGGACATCACGGAAGTAAATTCCCTTGCGCCCCATGATCTTTGCCCCAAATGCCATTACATCGAATGGCATGAAAATGAGGGCTATGGCTGCGGCGCAGATATGCCAAAAAAGGTATGCCCGGAATGCGGTACGCCGCTGCGGCAGGAAGGCTTTTCTATTCCCTTTGAAACCTTCCTTGGCTTTAACGGTGACAAGGTTCCGGATATCGACCTGAATTTTTCCGGTGAATACCAGCCGAAGATTCACTGGTATACCGGTGAATTGTTCGGACATGACCATGTATTCCGTGCAGGAACCATTGGCACGGTAGCGGAAAAAACTGCCTATGGCTATGTGAAAAAGTATATGGCGGAACGGAATATGGAGGTAGGACGGGCAGAGGAAAACCGTCTGGTTGCGGGCTGCACCGGTATCCGCAGAAATACCGGACAGCATCCGGGCGGTATTGTTGTTGTGCCCAAGGAAGTGGATATTTATGACTTCTGTCCGGTACAGCATCCGGCGGATGATCCGGATTCCGATATTATCACCACCCATTTTGAATACCATTCCATCGACGAAAACCTGCTCAAGCTGGACGAGCTGGGTCATGATGACCCGACAATTATCAAGCATATGGAGAACATGACCGGTGTGGTGGCACAGGATATCCCATTGGGTGATCCGGATACCATGAGCCTGTTTACCTCCAATCAGGCACTGCATTATGTAGATGATGAGCCCGACCCGATTCTGGGTGACATTGGATGTATTGCGGTGCCGGAATTTGGTACGAAATTCGTCCGGGGTATGGTAAAGGAAACCAAGCCCACTTCCTTTGACGAGCTGTTCTGTATTTCCGGTCTGTCCCATGGCACGGATGTATGGCTGGGCAATGCCCAGGATCTGGTTCACAGCGGCATTCCGCTGAAGGAATGCATCTGCTGCCGTGACGATATCATGAACTATCTGATCGGTAAGGGCGTGGACCCCAAGCTCAGCTTCCAGACCATGGAATCTGTCCGAAAGGGCAAAGGTTTGAAGCCGGAGATGGAGGAGGCCATGAAGGCACAGAATGTGCCGGACTGGTATATTGATTCCTGTAAAAAGATCAAGTACATGTTCCCGAAAGCCCATGCCGTGGCATATGTCATCATGGCATACCGCATTGCATGGTTTAAGGTACACCATCCGCTGGCCTTTTATTCCGCTTATTTTTCCATCCGTGCCAAGGGCTTTGATGCCTCCTGTATGATTTTGGGAGATAAAGTCTGTGTGGACAAAATCCATGAGCTACAGGGCAAGGAGCGGGACAAGACCATTTCCGCAGCGGAAAAGGATATGATGACCACGCTGGAGGTTGTCCATGAATTTTATCATCGCGGCTTTGTCTTTGAGCCGATGAATATCTATAAATCCGATGCCACCCGGTTCCTGATTACGGATAACGGGCTGATTCCGCCCTTTGTTTCTCTGCCGGGCGTGGGAGAACAGGCTGCGCTTTCCATCGTAGAAGAACGGAAAAATGGTCCCTTCCTGTCCCAGGAAGAAGTGATCATCCGCTGCTCCCGTGTGTCCAAGAGCGTGGTGGAGATGCTTGCAGGCATCGGTGCGTTGGATGATATGCCGGAAAGTACCCAGGTTTCCCTGTTTTAACCATTCTTTTTGTAACATTGCATGGAATGCTTGACAGGATGGCACAGGGATGATATCATATTAACGCGTTAAAGTGATAAAACAATAAATCGACATAGAGGTTATAGAATTATGAATCAGTATGCAATCTCAACGCCGGAGGGCAGCCGGGATCGGCTGTTTGCCGCAACACGGCTGTTCCGACAGAATGAGAGAAGAATCCGCAATGTGCTGGAAGAGCGGGGATATGACGAGATTATTACCCCGTCGCTGGAATATTATGATGTGTTTGTACAGGCAGGTTCCTCCATTGGCCAGGAAAAAATGTACAAGCTCACTGACCGGAATGGCAGACTGCTGGTGCTGCGTCCGGATAATACCACGCCGATTGCCCGTGTTGTAACCACCAAGCTGGATGATGACGCACTGCCGCTGCGGCTGTATTATGTCCAGAAGGTACATCGTGCCAGCTCCTTCCACCGGGGACATTCCACGGAAGTCATGCAGGCAGGTGCAGAGCTGCTGGGTGCCAAGGGTATGATGGCAGATCTGGATATCCTGACCGCAGCCTTTGAAGCGCTGGCAGCAGTGAAGGGTGAGCCGTTCCGCATTGAACTGAGCCATGCGGCGATTTATAAAGCACTGATTACCTCGTTGGATGTGGATGCTGAGACAGCAGAACGCATTCGTTCCCATATTGAAAACAAGTCCTATGCCGCTCTGGGTGATGAGCTGGAGCCGTATCAGGACAGAGAAGCATACCGTGCCCTCAAGGCTATGCCAACCCTGTTCGGCAGCGGCGAAGTGCTGGAGGAGGTAGCCAGACTGACTGACAATCAGGAGGTGCTGGATGCGGTTTCCTACCTGCAGGAGCTGATTGAGGCGATTACAGCGGCAGGTTTTGGTGAAAACGTTATGATTGACTTGGGTTCTGTACAGGAGATTGACTACTACACCGGTATGATGATCCGCGGCTATATGGGCGGTGCAGGTTCTCCGGTTCTGGTAGGCGGACGGTATGATAACCTGTGCGCAAAATTCGGCAGGGATATCCCGGCAACCGGCTTTGCCATTGATATTGACGCACTGTCGGACTCCGTGGATCTGAAAAAGGAAATTACCGCCCAGGAGCTGGTATTCTGTGAAATCAAGGATCTGAAGGCTGCACTGGATTATGTCCATGACAACAGCCAGCTGGCAGAGCTTGCGCCCTGCAATACGGAAGAAGAAGCCATGCAGATGGCAAAGAAAAAGGGCTACCGTACACTGGTCATCTTCCGTGACGGTGCTGTGAAGGAAATGGAGGTGCGGGCATGACACCGGAAAATACCATTCGTATCGCTCTGACCAAGGGCAGACTGGAAAAGAAAACACTGGCGCTTTTGGAGCATTCCGGTTATGATGTCAGCGAGCTGCGCTCCGGTTCCCGTAAGCTGATTTTCCGTCTGCCGGATTCCAACATTGAACTGGTGCTGTCCAAGGCAGCCGATGTCATCACCTATGTGGAGCAGGGTGTCTGCGACATGGGTGTGGTAGGCAAGGATACCATCATGGAAAAAGGCGGTGCATTTTATGAAACGCTGGACCTGGGCTTTGGCAAATGCCGGTTCTGTCTGTGCGGCAAAAAGGGTGAAGATTTCTATGCAGGTTATCACACCCGTACCATTGCTTCCAAATATCCGCATGTAACACAGGAATTTTTCTCCCGCAAAAATATGGATGTCAATATCATCAAGATTGAAGGCAGTGTGGAGCTGGCTCCGCTGCTGGGTCTGGCGGATGCCATTGTGGATATCGTGGAAACCGGTACCACACTGAAGGAAAACGGACTGGAGCCCTATGAAACGGTTGCTCCCATCAGTGCCCGTGTGATTGTGAATCTGGCAAGCATGAAGCTGAAAAAGCAGCAGATTCAGAGTCTGACACAGCAGCTGCAGGCGGGTCTGGAAGCAGAAAAATAACATTTCAATCCGAGCAGATGCAGAAATGTATAAACACTCCTTCCGTCCGCGCTGACAGCGCGGCCACTTCCCTCTGATGAGGGAGGCATTTAGAAGAAGCTCTGCAAACATACCGCATTCTTGTGCGTCTGCTCACCATAGAGGAAGGAACACCATGATTACATTACCGGAAAAACTGTCTACCATGACGCCCTATGAGCCGAGTGAGGACATTTACCAGATTAAGCTGGATGCCAATGAAAGCTATTTCTCCCTGCCGGAGGAACTGCGGGATGCCATTGCAGCCAGCATTGACACCATTGATTTCAACCGCTATCCTGACCCGTCGGTAAAGGATGTCCGCCGTCTGGCAGGACGGGAATACCGCATTGCACCGGATAACATTGTTGTGGGCAATGGCTCAGATGAGCTGATTTCCCTGATTATGCATACCTTTGCCCCCCAGGGCGGCAAGGTTATGGTTCTGTCTCCGGACTTTTCCATGTACCAGTTCTATGCGGAAGTGGCAGAGCTGCAGGTCATCAATATGCTCAAGGACGGTGAATTTGCCCTGACTGAGCAGGAGGTCATTGATCGGGCCAAGGCAGAAAAGCCGGATATCCTGATTTTCTCCAACCCCTGCAATCCGGGCGGACAGGGCTTTGACCATGGAGAAGCAATTCGTATCTGCATGGCGCTGGAAGATACGCTGGTTGTGGTAGATGAAGCGTATATGGATTTCTGGGATCAGAGTATTCTGGATGTTTCCACTGCACTGGAAAATGTACTGGTGATGAAAACCCTGTCCAAGGCATATGGCTGTGCGGCAATCCGCTGCGGCTTTATCATTGCCTATAAGGATTTGATTGACCAGCTGAACAAGACCCGTTCGCCGTATAACATCAATACCCTGACCCAGATGGCAGCCTGCATTGTGCTGGAGGATACCAGCTGGCAGAAGGAACAGTGTGCGGCAATTGTAGCACGCAAAAATGAGCTGGAGCAGGCATGTACAGAACTGGCAGACAAATACGGTGTCTTTACTGTGCTGCCCACTCATACGAATTTTGTCATCCTGCGTACCCCGAAGTGCGGGGATATTTATGAAGAGCTGAAGAAACGCAGCATTATTGTGCGCTGCTTCCCGAAATATGACATGGTGCGCATTACCACCGGCAGCACGGAGGAAAATGCCGCACTGCTGGAGGAGCTGAATGAGATCTGCGACTCCATGCAGGCATAAAAAAGGAGTACAGGCAATGGGTTATATTGGAATTGTCGATTATGGTGCGGGAAATCTGATGAGTGTCTCCAAGGCACTGGATTTTCTCGGACTGGAAAATAAAATTGTCACCTCACCGGAGCTGATGGAACGTGCTTCCGGCATTATCCTGCCGGGTGTAGGCGCATTTCCGGATGCCATGCAGGCACTGCATGAATCCGGTCTGACAGACTCCCTGATTCATACGGCAAAAACACGTCCGTTTTTAGGGATTTGTCTGGGCGCACAGATGCTGTTTGAGGAAAGCGATGAAATGAAGCTGACCAAGGGTCTGGGCTTGCTGCCGGGACGGGTTCAGAAAATTGATACAGACCTGAAGCTGCCGCAGATTGGCTGGAACAGTCTGGAATATCACAAGCAGGACCCGCTGCTGGCAGGCGTGCCGGAAGGCTCCTATGTCTATTTTGTTCACACCTTTAAGATGTGTCCGGCAGAGGCTGGCGACCTGATTGCTACATGTGATTACAACAGTCAGGTGACAGCGCTGGTAGGCCGCGGACAGATGTATGGCAGCCAGTTCCATCCGGAAAAAAGCGGTGAGGTCGGCATGACTATCCTGCGCAACTTTGGCAACATGGTAGGAGGAGCAGAATGAGAATTTTACCTGCAATTGACCTGCATGACCAGATGTGTGTGCGTCTGGTAAAGGGTGATTATGCAACCGCACATAAGGTTGCAGAGGATGCAGTGGATACAGCAAAGGCATTTCTGGATGCCGGTGCAGAACTGATTCATATGGTGGATCTGGACGGCGCAAAGGATGGCACCCATCCGAATTATCCGGTGGTTCGCCGTGTGATTGAGGAAACCGGTGCTTCCGTGGAGCTGGGCGGTGGTATTCGCAGCATGGAGGATGTGGCACGGGTTCTGGAACTGGGTGTCAAGCGTGTGATTATCGGCTCTGCAGCAGTAAAAAATCCGCTGTTTGTCAAGGAAGCCTGTGAAAAATACGGTGATAAAATCGCAGTGGGCATTGATGCTCTGAAGGGTACCGTGCGCACGGAGGGCTGGCTGAATGACAGCGGAACAGATTATATTGCTTTTGCCAAGCAGATGGAGTCCTATGGCGTAAAGACCATTATTTTTACGGATATTGACAAGGATGGTATGCTGTCCGGTCCGAATTTTGCTCAGCTGCAGGCACTCCGTGATGCGGTTTCCTGTGGTATCGTTGCTTCCGGAGGTGTTTCTACCCTGGAGGATATTGCAAAGCTGCGGGATATGGGGATTGAAGAAGCCATTGCCGGCAAGGCGGTTTATACCGGTCAGCTGGATGTGAAGCAGGCCATTGCCGTGGCAGCAGGGGAGGCGTAAACAGATGCTGGCAAAACGAATTATTCCCTGTCTGGATGTCAATGACGGGCGAGTGGTTAAGGGTGTCAATTTTGTCAATCTGCGTGACGCAGGTGACCCGGTAGAACTGGCAACCTTTTACTCTCAGCAGGGTGCGGATGAAATTGTTTTTCTGGACATTACCGCAACCTATGAGGATCGGCATACCATTGTGGATGTGGTACGCCGTACCGCACAGAAGGTTTTTGTACCGCTGACGGTTGGCGGCGGCATTCGCACCAGTGATGATTTTAAGGAACTGCTGCGTGCCGGTGCAGATAAAATTTCTGTCAATTCCGCTGCAGTAAAAAACAAGCAGCTGGTAGCGGATGCGGCAAAGAAATTCGGCAGCCAGTGCGTGGTGGTTGCCATTGATGCACGCAGCTGTGATGATCTGGAAAAATGCCCCAGCGGATACGAGGTTTATGTGGCAGGCGGCAGAAAGCCGGTTGGACTGGACGCAGTGGCATGGGCAAAGGAAGTTTATGAGCTGGGTGCAGGTGAGATTCTGCTGACCTCTATGGATAAGGATGGCACAAAATCCGGCTTTGAGCTCAATCTGACCCGTATGGTGGCAGATGCTGTGGGGATTCCGGTGATTGCATCCGGCGGCTGCGGTACCTTGGGACATTTTGCGGATGTCTTTGAGCAGACCGGTGCAGATGCCGCTCTGGCAGCATCCCTGTTCCATTATGGTGAGCTGACTGTCCCGCAGGTCAAGGAATATCTGCACGGGAAAAATATCCCGGT
>CAMBYS010000038.1 GCA_945872165.1 uncultured Clostridia bacterium
ATATAATGTACCGCATGGATTGGCCAATGCGGTCCTGCTGCCCCATGTATTGGAAGCCTATGGTGAAGCTGCCCATGAAAAGCTGGCAGAGCTTGCCATTGCTGCCGGACTGGTTTCCCGTGCGGAATCTGCAAAGGATGGTGCGGAAGCGATGATCCATGCCCTTCAGGAAATGAAGCTTCGGCTGGATATTCCGGATGTCATTCCGGAAATTCAAGAAAAAGATATTCCGGCACTTGCCCGTATTGCCGCCAAAGAAGCCAATCCTCTGTATCCTGTACCGATACTGATGAATGCCAGCCAACTGGAACAGTTTTATTATGATGTAATGGAGGTATCCGCATGACACCGGAAGAAATTCATAAGCTGGTCAACAGGCAGCGGGAATATTTTTCAACCGGTGCAACCCTGCCGGTAGATCACCGGATTGATGCACTGCGCCGGCTGAAAGCTGCCATTTTGAAGCATGAATCGGATATTGCCGAGGCTTTGAAACAGGATTTGGGAAAAAGCAGCTCGGAAAGCTATATGTGTGAGACCGGCATGGTACTCAGTGAGATTTCCTTCCTGATCAAACATGTGCGTTCCTATGCACGGGAAAAACGTGTTCCCACACCGTTGGCCCAGTATGTCTCCCGCAGCTATGTAAAACCATCTCCACGGGGTGTAACACTGATTATGAGCCCATGGAATTATCCGCTGATGCTCACCCTTGATCCGTTGGCAGATGCCATTGCCGCAGGCAATACAGCTGTGGTTAAGCCAAGTGCCTATTCTCCCCATACCAGTGCCATGTTACAGACCATCATCTCGGAATGCTTTTCCCCGGATTATGTGGCTGTCATCACAGGCGGACGGGCGGAAAACAGCTGCCTGCTGGGGGAATGCTTTGATTATATCTTTTTCACCGGCAGCCAGGCAGTAGGCAAAGAGGTCATGCGCCATGCAGCGGAACATCTGACTCCGGTGACGCTGGAATTAGGCGGAAAAAGCCCGGTCATTGTGGATCAGACCGCAAAGCTGAACCTTGCTGCCCGCCGGATTGTATTTGGCAAATATCTCAACTGCGGACAGACCTGTGTGGCACCGGATTATGTTTACTGCCATGAAAGCATCCGGGAGGAACTGGTGAAAGCCTGCATCCGGGAAATCAAGCGTCAGCTCGGTATGCATCCGCTGGAAAATCCCAATTACGGGCATATCATCAACCGCAAGCATTTTGAACGGATCTGCGGGTTGCTTGACCCGGATAAACTGGTCTATGGCGGTCAGACGGATGGGGAACAGCTGCGCATTGCTCCTGCCATCGTCACCGATGTGACTTGGGATGACCCGGTAATGCAGCAGGAAATTTTTGGCCCGATCCTGCCCATTCTGACCTTTTCACAGATGGAGGAGGCATTGGAGGAAATTAATGCCCATCCCCATCCCCTTGCCTTTTATCTGTTTACGGAAGACAAAAAAACCGTTAAATATGTTACGGAACACTGTGCCTTTGGCGGCGGCTGTATCAATGACACCATCATTCATCTGGCAACTACCCATATGGGCTTTGGCGGCACCGGAGCCAGCGGCATGGGTGCGTACCATGGCAAGGTTGGCTTTGATACCTTCTCCCATCACAAAAGCATTGTGGATAAAAAGACCTGGCTGGATCTGCCCATGCGGTATCAGCCATACACCAAATTGTATGACAAACTGGTGCGCATGTTTTTGAAATAACTTCTGAATATAGTAAAACAAAAAACCTTGAGCGGCAGAACCATTTTCTGTCACCCAAGGTTTTTCATATGTCAGTAAAAGCTGATGCAGTCGCAGTGCAGCCGGGAAACCGTAATATCCAGCTCCGGGAACTGTTCTGCAATCAAATCGCGGAAGCCATGTGCTACCGGATTCTCTGTGGGGAAATGTCCCGCATCCAGCAGATTCAGCCCGATGTCATGTGCCTTCATCATCAGATCATAGCTGCAATCACCAATGACAAAGGTATCTGCGCCCTTTGCCACAGCATAATCCATCAGTTTGCCGCAGGCGCCGCCGCCTACTGCAACCCGCTGTACCGGTTTGCCGCCATCTGCTACCCGGACACCGCCTGCGCCCAGAGACAGCTTGACATGCTGAGCAAATTCCTGCAGCGTCATCGGCTTGGGCAGATTGCCAACCCGTCCCAAATTGCCGCCTTCTCCGGCTTCCATGTTGATGACATCGGTCAGTCCCAGCGAAGCTGCCAGCAAATCATTGACACCGGCAGATGCACAGTCCATATTGGTATGCATACAGATGCCGGAAATCCCCTTCCGAATCATGGAAATGAGGATGCGTCCGGTAACCGTATCTGCTGTGACACGGCTGACAGAGGTGAAAATCACCGGATGATGTGCCACAATCAGATTGCAGCCCCGTTCCGCTGCTTCTTCCACCACAGTTTCCGTAATATCCAATGCACACAGAACACCTTCCACCTTTGCCTCCGGATCGCCTACCAGCAATCCTACATTGTCCCAGTGCTCTGCCAGTTCATAGGGTGCTGCCTGCTCCAGACAATGCAGTATCTCCTTTACCTGAACCATGTTTTATCCTTCCTTTCTGATCCGGCACAGGGCATCCTGCAATACCTGTGCATTTGCCCTGTGCAATGCCAGCTCCTCCGGCTTCTGATGTACCGCAGATTCCAGTGATACGGTAATTTTCTTTTCCCGTTCCAACAGCCGGGTGACATATTGCTCTGCCATCGGGTCCTGCAGCAAGGCTTCAGAAATACAGCAGTCCGACAGGGATTTTTGCTCTGTTTTGCCGCCGCCTCGGACAGTAAGCACCGTATACATGCGTTTTCCTTCCCGGCACAGGGATTCTTTTTCTATAATACCCCCATGTGCTGCCAGATACTGCCGTAAAAAAGGCTGTGCTGTCATAGGCTGCAGCAGCAGCAAATGCTCTCCATCCAAAGCCCAGGGATCATCCTCCAGAATCTGTGCAATGGTCTCACCGCCCATACCGGCAATCACAAGGGTATCCGCTTCCTGAGGCTGTATGGTACACATACCGGCACCCAGACGCAGGGAAATCTGTCCATCCAGGCCAAACTGCCGGGCTGTCCGTGCAGCGCTGTCCAATGGCCCCTGCCGGATATCCGAAGCAATGGCTGTCTGTATTCTTCCCCGGCGCAGCAATGCCGCAGGAATCAGCGCATGATCCGTACCAATATCCGCCAGTCTCGCACCGAAGGGTACCTGTGCCATAATGGTGCGCAGCCTTGGCGTTAAATGCATTCTGTTATCCAGCATATCTCTTCCTTCCTGCAGAAAAAGGGTCGACACATACCGCATCGACCCTTCGGCGTTTCTATTTCTTGAAGCAATGACTCAGCCAATGCTCTGGAAGTAGTTGTTGAGTTCCTCTACCAGCTCATCTGCATCAGTACCATGAACCATGCAAGCCTCTTCAATGCTCTCACCCTGGGAATGGGGGCAGCCCAGGCAATGCATGCCGATGTTGATGAAGAACTGAGCGGTATTGATATCACGAGCGAGAACTTCGCCGATTGTGCTCTGTTTGGTAATCGCAGCCATTGGAATGACCTCCTGTATTTTTATAAAAGTTAAGATACCTTGTATTATACTGTCTCTTTCTGGTTTTTTCAATACATAAGAAAACTTTTTGCAGAAAACACACAAAAGAACACCCATCCACTGGATGGGTGTTCTGACATATTGCCGGATTAGCCCTCTGCCTTCATTTTGGCAAAGCATGCGCTGCAATATACCGGGCGGTCGCTTTTCGGCTGGAAGGGAACCTTTGCCTCACCGCCGCAGGCTGCGCATGTTGCGGTAAAATATTCACGCGGGGTACGATTGACATTCTTTCTCTTGTCACGGCAGCTCTTGCAGCGCTGGGGCTCATTCTGGAAGCCGCGTTCTGCATAAAATTCCTGCTCACCGGCAGAGAAAATAAACTGTTCTCCGCATTCCTTACATACCAATGTCTTGTCCTGATACATATTTTTCCTCTCCTTGACTTTCCCCCATCTTCTGAAAGGGAACGGATTTTTTATTACGCACAGACAACAATGTGTTAGTCTCTGTGATCGTCCGGGAATAGAGCCGCGGCTTTCCGCCGAATCCGCTGGATGGCGTTATCCACCGATTTCACGGATTTTCCGACTTCAGCTGCCATCTCCTCATAGGAGCAGCCGTCCAAATACAATGCCAGTACCCTGGATTCAAACGCTGACAGCAATGCCTGCAGCCTCTGCTGTCTTTCACGGTACTCCTCCATATCAATCACGACATTGACCGGATCGGAAACAGCGTGCACCGCTTTGGAATTCTCGTCAAAAAGAGGGGTTTTTGCAATGCTCTCCGAATGGTTCAGCGGTTCATGCTTGGCAGCAGAAGCCGCACTGACCGCACTGTAAACACGCCTTGTGATGCACATACGCGCAAAGGCCTCAAACGGAACATTCCGTTCCGGTGCATAGGCACGCACTGCCTTCAGCAGTCCCAGCATGCCCTCCTGAATCAGGTCCTCGCAATCGCCTCCGGCCAGGAAATAGGGCCGGCTGCATGCCTTTACTACGCTGAAATACCGGACAGCCAATGCTTCTTCTGCTGTCCGATTTCCCTGCTGTGCCATGGCGCAAAGCTGTTCATCAGAACAATCTTCAAAATTCGGATTTTCATTGTCATACATCATATCGTTATTTATTATATCCTATTGTTTTTAATTTGTCAATGTTTTTTGTCTACTCTATCCGGTGTTTCCGCTATTTTTTACTTATTTTTTGTACATTTTTCCGACATTCTTTGTCACTCCCCTGTTTATCCTGCCGGATAAGCAGATTGGGTGAAATGGAAAAAGGGGCTGATTTGCTGAGACCTCCAAGGCAAATCAGACCCCTTCTGTTGTTCGGTTAAATAATGGATTCAATCACCTGTGCCACAGACTCTGCTGCCCCATAGACCTGATCCTTGTTTACGCCTTCAACCATGACACGAACCAGAGGCTCTGTGCCGGAGGGACGCACAAGAATACGGCCTTCACCCAAAGTCTTTTCTTCCTTGGCAATGGCATCCTGTACCTCCTGACGTTCTGCCAGGGAATACTTCAGTGCCGTGGGAACGGTGACATTAATCATCACCTGAGGCCACGGAACCACTTCTGCTGCAATCTCAGAGGCACGCTTGCCGCTGTCCTTCAGCATCTTAAGGAACTGTACTGCCGTCAGCTCACCATCACCGGTAGTGGCATACTCAAGGAAAATGACATGACCGGACTGCTCACCGCCCAGGATATAACCGTTCTCCAGCATTTTTTCCAATACATAACGGTCACCTACATTGGCACAAACAATCTCCATGCCCTTCTCTCTGGCATAAGCATGCAGGCCCATATTGGACAGGATGGTGGCAACAAAGGCATTGCCCCGCAGCTTGTTCTGCTTCTTCAGTTCAGCCGCACATACCGCCATGATACGGTCACCGTCCAGCACTTCGCCCTTGTCATCCACAATCAGACAGCGGTCCGCATCGCCGTCAAAAGCAACGCCTACATCAAAGCCGCCTTCCTTTACCAGCTTCTGCAGTGCTTCCAGATGGGTAGAGCCGCAATGGGCATTGATATTGCAGCCGTCTGGCTCATAATACCGGATGGTAGCATCCATATTCAGCTTGCGGAACAGGGTAGATGCTGTAGCAGAGGATGCACCGTTGGCACAATCCACAGCAACACGCAGACCGGACAGGTCCCCCGGAATGGTTTCTGCCAGATAATCGGTATATTCCTCTATCGGATCCATTTCCAGCGGCAGGACACGGCCAATCTTATCATGAGTTGCCCGGGGCAGGTCATCCACACGGTCAATATATTCCTCAATCCGTGCTTCCAGCTCATCCGACAGCTTGTAGCCGCTGCCCGCAAAAATCTTGATGCCATTGTGCTCATAGGGATTATGCGATGCGGAAATCACAATACCTGCATCTGCCATATGCTTAATGGTCAGATGTGCAACAGCCGGAGTCGGAATCACACCCAGAGATTCTACATCCGCACCGGAGGAGCAGATGCCTGCGGTCAGTGCCGCCTCCAGCATATCCGAAGAAATGCGGGTATCCTTACCGATCAGAATCTTGGCGCGATGATTTGACTGCTGTGACAATGCATACGCAACGGCACGGCCTACCTTAAATGCCAGATGACCATCCAGCTCTACATTGACAACGCCTCGAATACCATCTGTTCCAAAATACTTGCCCATATCATTATTCTCCTTTTATCAGATAAAATACTGTGCATCCAACCAATCCATGCACATTACGGTATGATTTCTCTATTCTATGCCGTCAAACCGGAACTGCTCCGGTATCTGGGGCTCATTGGGACGGATGTGCAGGTGTTCATATGCCAGCGCAGTAACACACCGTCCGCGTGGGGTACGGTTGAGGAACCCGATCTGCATCAGATAGGGTTCATAGACATCCTCCAGCGTCACTGCTTCCTCGCCAATGGTAGCGGCAAGGGTATCCAATCCCACCGGACCGCCGCCAAAGGTAGTCATAATGCTGCGCAGCATGCGCCGGTCGATGGCATCCAGTCCCAGCTCATCCACCTCCAGCGCCCGCAGTGCCGTATCTGCGGCTTCCTGCGTAATGACACCATTAAACCGGACTTCGGCAAAGTCCCGCACCCGGCGCAGCATCCGGTTTGCAATACGGGGCGTACCCCGGGAACGGCGTGCGATTTCAAAGGTACCTGCCGGCTCTGCTTCTACCTGCAGAATCTCTGCCGACCGTGCCACAATCTGCTGCAATTCTTCCGGGGAATACAGCTCCAATCGAAGCATGACGCCAAAACGGTCACGCAGCGGAGAGGTCATCTGTCCTGCCCGGGTTGTGGCGCCGATCAGGGTAAATTTCGGCAGATCCAGCCGGATGGAACGGGCAGACGGACCTTTGCCGATGATGATATCAAGGGCATAATCCTCCATCGCCGGATACAGGATTTCCTCTACGCTCCGGTCCAGCCGGTGAATTTCGTCGATAAATAAGATATCATTTTCACTCAGATTCGTCAACAATGCCGCCAGATCGCCGGCCTTTTCAATTGCCGGACCACTGGTAACACGGATATTGACTCCCATCTCATTGGCAATGATACCTGCCAGCGTGGTTTTTCCCAGTCCCGGAGGGCCATAAAACAGCACATGATCCAGCGGTTCTCCGCGCCGTCTGGCGGCTTCAATAAAGACGGAAAGGTTTTCCTTTGCCTTTGCCTGTCCGATATATTCCGCCATGGTTTTCGGGCGCAGGGACGGTTCTCCGCTGTCCTCCGCGGTCTGTGAGGTAGTCACAACACGCTGGGAAAAATCATCATCATCAAATTCGATACTCATAACTTTTTATTCCTCTACTGTGCTGCCAGCTTTTTCAGGCAGGCACGGATCAGCTCTTCTGCTGTCAGAGCGGAATCGGTTTTCAGCCCTTCCATGGCCTGCATGGCTTCCGCCTGAGAATAGCCCAGCACCATCAGCGCAGACACCGCTTCATTGACGGCATTCACAGCTCCGGCCTGTGCCGGTACCTGCATTACCAGTCCGCCGCCGGACTGCATGGTCTGCTGTTCCTTTGCCAGCTTGTCCTTCAATTCCAGACAGATGCGCTGGGCAATTTTTTTGCCGATGCCAGGAGCCTGTGTCAGAAACTTTGCATCCTCTGTAATGATGCACAGTGCCAGCTGGCTGGGCGGCGCAATGCTGAGAATTGCCAGTGCCGCCTTGGGGCCCACACCGGATACCCCCAGCAGCAGCCGGAACAAATTCAGTTCCTCCTGCTCTGCAAAGCCATACAGATCACAGGCATTCTCCCGAATGCTCAAATGTGTATACAGCCGTGTTTTTTTTCCTGACTGAATCGAAGCGCAGGTATTCTGCGAGGTATGGCATGCATAACCCACACCGCCGCAGTCAATGACTGCCAGCTCCTTTTCAATCAGTGCGACTGTTCCTTCCAGATAATAAAACAAACCATGCTTCCTTTCTGCATGAACGCTTTTTCAGAAATACTTTACTGTTCTCCCCGGATTTCAAACTGCTGCAACCGGTTTTTCACCAGCTGGGAGCCTGCCGCATGTCCATGACAGATTGCCAGAGCAAGGGCATCCGCCGCATCATCCGGCCGGGGCATCCGGTTCAGCTTCAGCATCATGCGGGTCATTTCCATCACCTGCTTTTTTTCTGCCTTGCCATAGCCCACGACTGACTGTTTGACCTGTGACGGCGTATATTCTGCCGGTGTAATCCCCCGCTGCGCACAGGCCAGCAGGATGACACCCCGGGCATGTCCCACCTGAATGCCGGTTGTAATGTTGGTGTTGAAAAACAGCTCCTCCACCGCAACCGCATCCGGCCGGAAGGTATCCAGCAGCGTCAGCATATCATCGTAAATCTCTTTGAGGCGCAGATGCAGCGCCACACCCGCAGGTGTGGTGATGGCACCATGCCGGATATGGGTGAACTGATTTCGTTCATACTGTACCACCCCATATCCAACGATTGCATACCCCGGATCAATGCCAAGAATAATCATGCAAGCCTCCTCCGCAATATACACCTTTAGTGTACCACATTGGCGGTAATATCACAAGAAAATCCCTTCGCTTTTGTGCAAAATCATGCACCGTAGCCTGCCTGACGAATTTTTTCCGCCGCAAGCAGGATGCCCGCCTTGCCCGACGGATAGGTCAGGCCGCCCTGCATGTAACAGACATAGGGCTCACGCATAGGTGCATCGGCAGACAGCTCAATGGATGCACCCTGAACAAAGGCACCAGCCGCCATAATAACCTCATCCTCATAGCCCGGCATTGCCCAGGGTACCGGTGTGACAAAGGAATCCACCGGCGCACCGGACTGGATGCCCTCACAGAACCGGCACAGCGGCTCCGGTGCACCGAAGGCAATGGTCTGGATGATGTCATGACGGGGTTCCTCCGGCAGCGGATGTACCTCAAAGCCCATCATCTGCATGACTTTCGCACCAAAAATGGCGGTTTTCAGTGCCTGAGCTGTGGTATGCGGTGCCAAAAACAAACCTTGATACAGCAGACGGTTCTGACCCATGGTACAGCCGCATTCGCCGCCGATACCCGGTGCTGTCAGACGATAAGACGCATTTTCTACCAGATCCTTTCGACCCGCAATATAACCGCCGGTAGGAGCCAGTCCGCCGCCGGGATTTTTAATCAGGGAACCGGCAATGAGATCTGCGCCTACCTGAGTAGGCTCCAGTTCCTCCACAAATTCCCCATAGCAGTTGTCCACCATGATGACTGCCTCCGGGTTTGCCTGATGTACTGCAGTACAAACCTCGCCGATCTGCTCACAGGACAGGGATTCCCGCACGGCATAGCCCTTGCTGCGCTGGATGAATACCAGCTTGACATCCGGCTTTCCGGCAGCCTCCACAATGGCAGGGATATCCGGCAGACCATCCTTCATCTCTACCTGCCGGTAGCCGATGCCATACTGCTTCATGCTGCCTGCCATATCCCCGGTAATGGTGTTCATCAGCGTATCATAAGCCGGTCCGGTGGCAGACAGCACCACATCACCGGTTTTTACTGCGGAAAACATGGCACAGCACAGGGCGTGGGTGCCATTGACAAAGCCAATGCGTACCAGCGCAGCCTCCGTACCAAAAATATCCGCATATATCTGATCCAGTGTATCCCGTCCCTTGTCATCATAGCCATAGCCGGTGGTTCCGGCAAACATGGCCTCAGCAACATGGTTTTTGGCAAAGGCTGCCAGCACCTTTTCCGTATTGTGCTCACTGATTTCGTCAATCCGGTCAAAGAACGGACGAACAGCCTGCTCAGCTTCCCTGCCGAGCTGTCGAATGTCTGGTGAAATATCCAAGTATGTCATAATTTCTTCTCCATCATCTGATGTGGACAGCCTTCTTCATCATAAATATCTCCAAAAGGCTGAAACCCGTTTTTTTCATAAAATGGTATAGCGCGGCATTGTGCGCCAAGTACTGCTTTCTTTGCCCCCAGCTGCACTGCCTTTTCACAGCATGCCTGCAGCAGGACAGAACCGCTGCCGCCGCCCCTTGCCGGTTTTAAAACAGCAACCCTGCCAATATGCATGTTGTCTGTGCCCTGTTCGGAAAACAGCCGCGCTGTTCCCAGCGCTTCACCGTCCTGACACAGCAGCACATGCCAGCTGCAGGCATCCAGCTCGTCAAATTCCTCGCAAAAGCCCTGCTCCTGCATAAAAACTGTCTCACGGATACGGCGTGCCGCCTCCGGCAGACAGCCGAAATCGCTCCATTTCCACTCCATGTTATTTTTCCTCATTTCATCAAAAAGGACGGTGCATCACTGCAATCCGTCCTTTTTCTGTTATCCTGATGTGGCATATCTCAGCCTGAATCCCTTCAGGCTGTCATGCTGCCGTGTCATCTGCCAGCAGGGAAGTTCCATCGGGCAGCAGGAAAAATCCTTCTGACGGCTCCTCCTGCTGGATGTTGTCAATCACGACGCTGCGCACCAGCTCTGTGCCCCGGTTATAATCCGCCTGTACCAGCAGACCGCTGACAGCGGATACCCAATAGGTCAGGCTGTAGCCGGTCTGGCTGTCGCTAACGGTGACATAAATGCAGGCTTCCCCGTTTACCGTCCGTTCTCCGGCAGCAAGGATGCTGTCCTTTTCCTCCTGGACAACGGTTTCATAGGTGGGAATCATACTCATATCATCGGCAGATACCACACCGGCTGCACCGGTATATTGTACCGTGCCACCATTGCGCCAGGCATAATACTGATCTCCCTTGATCGCCTGATAGCGTTCCACATTGCCCTCTGTGTCAAAATAACCGGTCAGGCACACACCATCCCGTACATACTGCATGGCATAGATGGTTTCCCAACTGCCGCTCCAGTACAGGGTATTGGTAACCGATGCAGTATACGCTTCCGGTCGGCTCATGCTGGCAATCACCTGCTGCACATTGTCTACAGTAATACTGGCATTCGTGCGCCGGTACCCGTTCTGTTCCACCTGTTCCGCCGAAGTCCCGCTGCCGGTGGGCAGCGCAATACCGGAACCCTTTCCGCCCAGACAGAGCACGGTGACCACAGTCAAAAGCAGAACACAGGCAAAAACCAGCAGTGCCGTATGCCGCGTCTTTTTGCCCCGGGGTGCAATCTCGGTTTTTTCTTCCATGCAACTAGCCCCTTTTTACGGACAAAATTCGTCCGGCTTATCGGAGACCTGTCCGAAATACCAGCGGATCATCTGTACAATCCGTCGGGAGGTCTGTCCGTCACCATAGGGATTGACTGCATGAGCCATTTTGTTATATTCCTCCGGTTCATCCAGCAGCGTGCATGCCATGGAGTAAATGGTTTCCTCCTCCACGCCTGCAAGACGCACGGTACCGGCTTCAATTGCCTCCGGACGTTCGGTTTCCCGGCGCAGAACCAGAACCGGCTTGCCCAGGCTGGGCGCCTCCTCCTGCAGTCCGCCGGAATCCGTCATAACCATAAAGCTGCGTCCCATCAGATTGTGCATTTCATCCACAGCCAACGGTTCAATCAGGTGAATCCGCTCATGATCGGACAGATATTTTGCCGCAGTTTCCCGCACATAGGGACTCAGATGTACCGGATATACAATATCAATATCCGTATAGGCATCTGCCAGGCGGCGCAGGGCACGCATGATATTTTCCATGGGCTCGCCATAATTTTCACGGCGATGTGCCGTTACCAGAATCACACGCCGACTGGTATAATCCAGCCCATTGAGGGTTTCGTCCCGGAACCGGAACGCCGGCTGCACCGTGGAATGAATGGCATCCACAACGGTATTGCCGCATACGATCACGCCATCAGTAATGCCTTCCGCTGCCAGATTGCGGCGGTTGCGCTCTGTCGGCGCAAAATGCAGCGCAGCAATTTGACCGGTGAGCTTGCGGTTCATTTCCTCCGGGAACGGGGAATATTTGTCAAAGGTACGCAGGCCCGCTTCCACATGACCCACAGGAATCTTATGATAAAATGCTGCCAGCGCACCGGCAAAGGTAGTAGAAGTATCGCCATGTACCAGAACCATGTCCGGCTTTGCCTGCTCCAGCACCTCATCCAGTCCGGCCAGGGACTTGGTGGTGATGGTTGCCAGTGTCTGACGGGGCTGCATGATATCCAGATCATAATCCGCTGTCAGGTGGAAAATATCCATGACCTGATCCAGCATCTGCCGATGCTGTGCTGTAACGCAGACAATGGACTCTACGCCTTCGGTCCGCTCCAGCTCATGCACCAGCGGCGCCATTTTTATCGCCTCCGGACGTGTGCCGAAGACTGTCATTACTTTGATTGTTTTCATTCTCAATTCCTCCGCCATTACGGTTTCTGTTCAGAATGTTTTTCCTCTTCCGGTTTATCTGTTTTTTCTTCTGCCAGCTCCCGCTTTTTCAGTTCCTCCTGCAGCTGCTGTTCATGATACCGCATCTTCCGTCTTTCCGCGGAAAGATAAACGATACTGCCAATGACAATGGTAATCAGCACAACTGCCACCATGACAATGGCACGGAACTCACCGGATGTGGTCAGTACAACTGCCAGCAGTCCCAGAATAGTGGAAATAATATACAGGATTGCCACGGTCTGCTTCTGATTGAAGCCCATATCAATCAATCTGTGATGGACATGGCCGCGGTCTGCGGAAAACGGGCTTCTGCCCGACAGAATACGGCGGGTAAATGCAAATGCCGTATCAAAAATCGGCAGTCCCAAAATCAGGAACGGTACAGCGAAGGAAATAATGGCATATACCTTGAACATGCCCTGAATGGACATGGTTGCCAGCATAAATCCCAAAAATGTGGAGCCGGTATCTCCCATGAAAATACTTGCCGGATTCAGATTAAAGGGCATAAATCCTACACAGGCACCTGCCAGTGCCGCCAGCAGAATGGCAATCGGGATTTCCCCGATGAGCAGGGATACCGCCAGCATGGTCATGCAGGCAATAGCCGACACGCCCACAGCCAGACCATCCAGTCCGTCAATCAGGTTGACCGCATTGGTAATGGCAACAATCCAGATAATTGTAATCGGGATGGACAGCACGCCAAACTGCAGATACAGCTGGTCACTGAACAGGTTTGGATTGGTAATCAGCTCAATGCGCAGATTGCCAAAGATAACCGGAATGGCTGCCGCAATCAGCTGAATGACAAACTTGAATTTTGCCCCCAGTGCATTGCGGTCATCAAAAATACCCAGGATGACGATAATCGCCGATCCCAGCAAAATTGTTATGCTCTGCCGTGTCCACTGTCCCATCAGACAGCTGACCACCACAAAGCTCAGGTAAATGGCAAGGCCTCCCAGACGTGGAATCGGCTTTTTATGCATACGGCGTGCGTCCTTGGGGACATCAATGGCGCCGATGCGGTGTGCAAGCTTTTTTACCGGCGGTGTCAGGGCGAAGGACAGCAGTCCTGCCGCAAAAAACGCCACCAGAACCTTGACCACAACCAGATATATTTCATCCATATAGCACCTCAGATTATGTCGGCACCGGTTACTTCAGAAATTCTGCTACTGTTTCACCAATCCGCTGGCAGGCAATCTCAATGTTTTCCAGACTCGGCATAGAGAAATTCATGCGGAAACCATTGCACACAGCACTTTCATCGGTGGCAAATGCATTGCCCGGTACACATGCAACCTTGCGCTTGGTGATTTCCTGGCACAGCTTGAAGCTGTCATAGCCCTCCGGCAGTTCGCCCCAGATGAACAGACCGCCATTCGGATGGGTAAAGGTAACACGCTTATCCACATACTTATCCAGTGCTGCCAGCATTGCATCACGCTTGATCTTATGCAGGTCACAGATATCCTTAATATGTGCATCCAGATCATAGGTATCCAGATATCTGGACACCAGCATCTGGAAATACATGTTGGTATGTACATCGCTTACCTGCTTGCAGACTACCATGCGGTTGATGATATCCTTATTTGCCAGGCAGAAGCCGATACGCATGCCGGGAGACAGTACCTTGGAATAAGAGCCTGCATAAACCACGCGGCCCTCGGTGTCCATGGACTTGACGGTTGCAACCGGCTCGCCCTCATACCGCAGCTCGAAATACGGGTTGTCCTCCAGAATCAGCACATCGTACTTCTTTGCGATTTCCAGCAGCTGCTTGCGGCGCTCCAGGGACATGGTACGGCCGGACGGGTTCTGGAAGGTAGGAATGACATAAATAAACTTCACATTTTCCGTGGTAGCCAGCACTTCCTCCAGCTTATCCATGCGCATGCCTTCTTCATCCATCGGTACGCCCTTCAGCTGTGCACCGAAGCTGCGGAATGCATTGAGGGCACCGATGAAGCTCGGCTCCTCGCAGACCACCACATCGCCGCGGTTAATCATGGTCTGGGTAAACAGGCTGATGGTCTGCTGACCGCCGGTGGTGATGATAACATCATCGTCCTCCGTACCGGTCTGATACTTCTCCATCAGGCGCTTTTTGGTCTGTTCCCGCAGGGGAGTATAGCCCTCTGTGGTACCATACTGCAGTGTGGTAACCAGATCATTGGCAAAAATATCATTGCCGATTGCTGCCATCTCCTTTGTCGGATAGGAACCCGGGTCCGGGGAACCTGCAGACAGGGCGATCACCTCCGGATCCACCAATACCTTGAAGATCTCACGAATAGCAGACGGCTTCATGGCCGCGATATGGTCAGCGATTTTATATTCCATAACAATTCTCTCCTGATCATGAATTTTGAGTTATTTTTTTGCGCAAAACAATACGCTTATAGTTGATTTTATCACAATGAAGCGTTTCTTGCAACCGCGTGAGACAGGCTCCTGTGATTTTTTCGGTAAGGTTTGATGATTTTTTGTCTGT
>CAMBYS010000039.1 GCA_945872165.1 uncultured Clostridia bacterium
TGGCATAGCAGCGCACACAATCCGTATCCGGTTCCAGCGCAAAGCCGCGGATATATTCCTTAATGTTGACTTCCTTCTCTCCACGCTTGGATTTCTTCATGATACGGATTTCCTTGCGGGCAAACAATGCCTCAACCTTTTCGCAAAAATCCGCCGGTACGCCATTGTCAAACTCCCACGTAATCTCAAACTTGGAGTAGGCAATATCACGCACCTTGCGTCCCTTTCCATTTTCAATGGAATAAATCTCCTGTACGGAGATGCCGGACGGGCAGACTGCATTCATCCGTTCCACTGCGTCTGCGGGAATCTCTTCCGCAGTACAATTGAAATCAAGAAATTCCCATTCACCGGAATAGCCGGTGGACAGCGGCAATGCAATGGAAACATAAATATGCTGGTTAAAGCCTTCGGTATACCATACCGGCAGCTGAGCACGGGTAATAATCCGCTGCATACAGTGCATCAGATCCAGATGAGAAATATAAGCCGCCTCATCTGTCTTGGAGAAACGCATTCTTGCTTTAAACATGGCAGGCACATCCTTTCATCAGGCTGGCAGCGCCGCAGCCGGCACACTGTTCCAGACAGGAGGGTGTGGGCTCCGCACGGCGGGAACGCTCCCATTCGCGCTTGAGATGCTCCTTGCTGGTGCCGCAGCCGATATGATCCCAAGGGAATACTTCATCCAGCGGGCGCTGGCGATTGGCATAAAATGCCGGGTCCAGTCCGCAGGCACGGAATGCCTCCATCCACTTATCCAGTGAGAAGCAGTCCTCCCAGCCATCCATCTTACAGCCGGATTTCCATGCGGTATACAGAACCTCTGCCGTTCTCCGGTCACCCCGGGCAAAGACACCCTCCAGATAGCTGGTGTCCGATGCATGCCAGCGGAAGGTAACATTTTTGGTTTTCATTACCGTGCGCAGATAGGCGGTCTTTTCATCCAGTTCCTCCTTGGTTGCCTGTGCATCCCACTGGAATGGGGTCTGTGGCTTGGGCACAAAACAGGAGGTGGATGCGGTAATCTTGACACCACGGGCACGGTTGGGCGTATTCATGCGCCAGCAATAGGCAATATTGCGGCACAGCTTGGACATTTCATCAAAGTCCTCATTGGTCTCCGTAGGCAGACCCATCATGAAGTACAGCTTGACATTGTTCCAGCCTCCCTGAAAAGCATAGGTGCATGCCTGAATCAGATCCTCTTCTGTAATATTCTTGTTGATGACATCCCGCAGACGCTGGCTTCCGGCTTCCGCCGCAAAGGTCAGACCACTCTTGCGCACCTTCTGCACCCGTTCCATCAGTTCCATGCTGAAGGAATCCGCACGCAGAGACGGCAGGGACAGGCTGACCCGGCGTTCCTCACAGATATCCAGCAGCTTGTCTGCCAGCTCCGGCAGCTCGGAATAATCGCTGGTAGACAAGGAGGACAGGGAAATTTCCTCATAACCAGAATTGTCCAGCACGGCCTTTGCCTGCTTCAGCAGAACCTCCGCACTCTTTTTGCGCAATGGGCGGTAGGTATGTCCCGCCTGGCAGAACCGGCAGCCCCGGGGACAGCCCCGGAACAGCTCTACCATGGCACGGTCAAACACAATTTCCGTGGAGGGAACCACAAAGCTTTCCGGATAATACATGTTATCCAGATCCTGTACAATGCGTTTCTGGACAAATGCCGGTGCACCATCCTTCGGGGTGACAGCCTTGACTGTGCCATCCTCGTTGTATGTGACCTCATACAGCGACGGTACATAGACACCGGGAATATGGCAGACCTTCCGCAGGAATTCCTCCTTGCTCCAGCCCTCCCGCTTGGCCTGACGGTACATGTCGGTAAATTCGATCATGACCTCCTCGCCGTCACCAATCTGAAAGGCATCCACAAAGGGCGCCAGCGGTTCCGGGTTATACGCACAGGGTCCGCCACAGACCACGAGATTTTTCAGTGTTTTCCGATCACAGGCCCGCACCGGAATGCCGCCCAGATCCAGCATATTTAAAATATTGGTAAAGGACAGCTCATACTGCAGCGTAAAGCCCAGAATATCCAGTTCTGCAATGCTGTCACCGCTTTCCAGACCATACAGCGGGATATCTGCTTTGCGCATTTCCTCCTCCATGTCAATCCATGGGGCAAAAACACGCTCACACCAGACTCCCTCCTGATGGTTCAGCAGGCCATATAAAATCCGGCTGCCCAGATGAGACATGCCCACCTCATAGGTATCCGGAAAGCACATGCCAAACCGCAGGTCAACAGTGTCCTTATCTTTTACAACCGAGCCCCATTCACCGCCAACATAGCGTGCGGGCTTCTGTACACGTGGAAGAATTCGTTTCAGCTTCCGTGAGAGCTTCATAAAGTTACCTCATTCTATTATTTCCATTGATTGGTACCAAAAGAAAGGAGCTCTACGATCGAATGGGACCGAAGAGCCCGCTTCCTGCAGGTTTCAGGTGATTACAGCGATGATTCGGTTTCCGCAGCTTCCTCTTCCTCCGGATCGCCGAAAATACGCTTATGCCGTTCATAATCCGAACGGCGTTCCAGATAGGCGTGCTCCAAACGCAGGGTTTCCTTCAGCAGGGTCTCCAGCTCGGAAGCAAATGCTGTCAGCTCATCAATTGCACCCAGCTTGGCAAAGGATACAATCTTTAAGTATTTGTTGGTCGCCAGATGCAGCTTGACCTGGGCACGGTTCAGCTCTCCATAGGTCATTTCATTGATAATCTGCTGCAGCTCTGCCCGCAGACCCAATGTCATCAGCTGGAAAACCACCCGGTCTGCCGGTACAATCAGACGGGTTTCATACCGTGCAAGCAGCTGCTCCAACAGTTTGTTGTTGGCTTCATGCATCTTATGCAGGTCTTCCATTTTATAGGAATGCATTTTGAGTCCCACAGATTCCTCTGTCAGACGCAGTTCCTCCAGTTCCTCCGGTGTGATATCCATATCCTCCGGAACCGCAGAAGCACTGTATCGGGTAATGGCTGCACGCATTGCCTTATACAGATTTGCCATGCAGTAAACCTGCCGTTCACAATCCTCAAAATAGGTTTTCGCCTTCTTCAGCTTTTCTTCTGTCTGTTCCAGCTGGCGTGCTGCCTGCTTTTCCTTTTCTGCAAAGTCATCTACAATTGCCTGACGCTCTGCAGTTGTCTGCTTATGAATGGCAATGATAATATCATCCTGCTTGGCAATGGTTGCATCCCGTGCCGCAAGCTCCGTTTCTGTCTCTTCCAGCTTTTCCTGCAGTTCCTGCAGGCGTTCTTCTGCCTCTGCAATCTGCGCCTGGGTGGAATTTAACGCTTCTCTGGCGCTGAACAGTTCCTTCATGCTCTCAAACATGTGCTATCTCCTATCTTTTCCGGATAAAGCCGCTGTTTCATTCGGAATTCTATTTCATAATAAAATCAAAAATATTGTACTACTTATGCCGGAATTTCGCAATAGTTTTGCAAAATTCCGTGAAAAAGCCGGAGAATTCTCTCCGGCTCTCCCTGTTTTCGTCATATTTCCAAAGCTCAGTAGCGGCTGGATTGTTTTTTATGGTCGTCATCCCTTGGCGGTCTGTTTTCCTCGCAGCCGCAGCTGTGTACCGGTCTGGAGCAGTCACGGTTCTGATTGTCCCGTGGGAAAAATTCATCTACCGGGAATTCAAACCGTTCAAAGATATCGCATGGATCCTCCGGCTGGCAATTTGCGCCGCCATTGCAGGTGCATTCCTTTACCGGCATGCAGATGTCATATGCCGGCATCAGCAGCTGGATATCCCGTTCCAGCCGGATAATGGAAAACTGTCCCAGTGTGACATACAGCTTGCGTACATTGCTATCCAGAATGATGTCATCTCCAAACATGCATCCCAGAGATTCCGGTACCTCATTCAGATCACAGCAGCAGCCGCAGCGGCAGTCAGGATCCACCATCTTTGCCCCCAGCAGCAGTGGGTCCAGTGTTTCTGTTTGTGCCGCAGGCTTTTCCCGCAATCTGTCTGCGGCGCTGCCGTTCTGCCTGCACTGCCTGAAATTCCTCCGGAGATACAATTGCCCATTCCGGACGCATATGGCAATATTGTTCATTTTCCGGCAGCAGAGCAACTGTTCCCTCCAGAAAATCCGTCACCACCGTCTTATGATTGACCAATATCCCGCAATACAGGCTGTTTTGCAGGCACCGCCGTATTCCGCGGGAATCCCATTGCTTTCCTTTTTTCGTCAGACAGCCCTGCCGGTTCAGCTGCCGCGCAATGGCGGCTGTTCCGGCTCCATCCAGATACAGGGAAAACATCTGCCGGATCACAGCTGCCTCTGCCCCATTGATACGCAGATGAAACAGATCGAGCCGGTCATATCCATACAAAACCGGCGGGACTCTTCCCTTTTTCGCATTGATTTCCTTGCCAAACCGAATGCGTTTGGACAGATTGGCACTTTCCTCCTGGGCCAGTGATGCATATACGGTCAGGATAAATTCCGATTCTCCCAGGGTTTCCTGTCCGGCGGAAAGAAAACGAATGATGATCCCCTGTTTTTTCAGTGATCGGATTGCCTGCAGACAGTCCACTGTATTGCGGGCAAACCGGGAAATATCCTTTACTGCCAACAGGTCAAATTTTCCTTTCTTTGCATCCTCCAGCATAGCAAGGAACTGTTCCCGATGACGCATCTGCCGTCCGGACACCCCTTCATCCGCATAGACCGCTGTCAGCAGCATGCCTTCTTTCTGGGCATATTCCGTAAAAAATTCCTTTTGATGTGCCAGACTGTCCAGCTGGGCTTCCTTTTTTGTGGAAACACGGCAGTATGCTGCCATCCGCAGATGCTGTGCCACATCATCGCCTCCTCTCTCCCTTTGTATATGCAAAACAGCATTGCGTTTTTCCCGAAAATCGCCTACAATACTAACAAACTAACAAAAACGGAATCGGAGTTTTATGTATGAGAAATACCACATTGATTTATATTGAGCAGGATGGCAAATATCTGATGCTGCACCGCACCAAAAAGAAACAGGACCAGAGCCATGACAAATGGCTTGGCATCGGTGGAAAATTTGAGGATAAAGAAAGTCCGGAGGACTGTATTCTGCGTGAAACCCATGAGGAAACCGGTTTAACACTGACAAAGTACCGGTATCGGGGCATTGTCACCTTTGTCTCTGATATCTGGGAGACAGAATACATGCATCTGTTTACTGCGGATGGCTTTACCGGGGAACTGATTGAATGTCAGGAAGGGGATTTACAGTGGATTTCAAAGGAAAAGCTGCTTTCACTGCCCATGTGGGAAGGGGATAAAATCTTTTTGAACCTGCTGTTTGACCCTGAACAGCCGTTTTTTTCCCTTAAACTGGTGTATGAAGGCGACCATCTGACCTATGCTGCAAAGGATGGCAGGCCGCTGACACTGACTTGATTCGACACGCTGTACCGGGGCACAACGATCAACAACTGCCTCCGGCTTGTTTGTTCGTTCAATTGTCTTGGGATTCGGTGAGCCGGACTGGGAGGAGAATACGCGGACAGAACCTTCACTGCCGTACAAAATCGCACGTTTGTCAAAGTATGCCAGACCGCACAGGTCCTGCATCCTGCCGCAGCCTGCACTGACCTCCGCAAAGATCTTATAAAAATAACGGGCATCTACGCTGAAAAAACCACGGTTGAAATCCACCGGCTGTACGTCCACATCCACCCAAAGCAGCTCCGCACGCCGGGGCTTGACACTGGTGGAGCGTTCCAGAAGCTCCTGGGACTGACGGGTTAAATATACCCTCAAATCCTGAATGCATTCTTTGGAACGGCAGGAATCATATACTTTCTTGGTATGTGCGCAGACAGCTTCACGGATTGGTACATCGCCACAGATGGGTCCCGGTGTTACTCGTTCACTCATAGCATTTCCCTCCATATCGAGATTCATACTGCATTCTATGCCGCCGGATGGAAATGGTGAAACCCCTCAAAGGAGACCTGCTTATGACAGCACAAAATTATGAAACCTGGACCCGCCCGCTGCGTACCCATCCCGGATGGCTGCGTATCCTGCTGGTCAGCAACAAACTGCTCACCGCAGTTGTCTATATATCCTATCCGGCATTGCTTCTTGTTCTGCTTTTAACCCAGCCTGCCGCCTTGCCGCAGGTCATTCTGACACCTGCGGTGTCCTTTATTCTGCTCTCTTTGTTTCGTGACCGGGTCAATTTGCCCCGTCCCTATGAAGCGCTGGACATTCAGCCGCTGATTCACAAAACCACAAATGGGCATTCCTTCCCCAGCAGACATGTCTTTTCCGTAACAGTGATCGCCTGTGCCTTTCTGTCCATTCTTCCATGGCTCGGCATGGTATTTCTTATTTTTGCTGTGTTTATGTCCATAATCCGTGTACTGGGCGGGGTACATTTTCCCAGGGATGTTGTGGTCGGCTTCCTGTTTGGTCTGCTGTCCGGTTGGATCGGCTTTGTCCTGTTGTAAAGGAACCTTCCCTTACAGACAGATCTGGCGGTATGTTTCTATCTGACTTATTTATATCCCCTAGTATTTACAAGTAAATTATGTTAGAATTATAGCAGTGTAACCCACTGCTATTATTTTTTTGAAGAGGGATAGTTTTATGAGTAATGTATGCGTGAAGAACTGCTGCATTGGCAGCGGAAAACCCAAAATCTGCGTGCCGATTGTTGCAGAGACCATGAGTGACATTTTTTCTCAGGCACGTGGTATGCAGCGCAAACGATTTGATATTGTTGAATGGCGCATTGACTGGTTTGAAAAGTTTGAGGATCCGGATATTGTCCGCCGTGCCTCCCGTATTCTGCATGGTATTCTGGATGACCAGCCCTTTCTGTTCACCTTCCGCACAGAAAAAGAAGGCGGTAAGCGTCCAATCACACCGGAATATTATGTAGAACTGAACCGGATTGCTGCACAGGAACATCTGGTGGATATGATTGATGTAGAATTATTTTCCGGTGATGAGATTGTCCGGCAGTTGGTAGACATTGCCCACAATGCCAATATGCCGGTGGTTATCTCCAACCATGATTTTGAAAAAACACCATCTCAGGAAGAGCTGGTGGAGCGTATGAAGCGTGCAGAGGCTCTGGGCGCAGATATCTTGAAGATTGCTGTTATGCCCCAGAGCAAGCGGGATGTCCTGTCCCTGCTGTGCGCTACAGAGCAGATGTCCCGTGAAAGCGACTGTCCGCTGATCACCATGTCCATGGGAAAGGATGGCATTATCAGCCGTCTGAGCGGTGAGATCTTTGGCAGCTCGGTCACCTTTGGCACCATCGGCATGGCTTCTGCCCCGGGCCAGATTGATCTGGATTCCATGAATTATGTTCTTGATCTGCTGCATCAGACACTCTGATTGCTGCATTGTTACCCCATTACAACACAGGCTGCGGAAACTCAGTTTCCGCAGCTTTTTTCATCTGAACAATAAAAAAAGCAGCACAGTAAGGAATGCTGTGCCGCCTGATATCCTGTTTACTTTTCTCCGATATACGCCGATTCTGCAGAGGCATTGGCCTCATACAGTTCCTTCTGACTGCTGTCCGTATAAACTGCATAATCTGATGGTACATCTACATTGACCAATACGCCATCCGGTACCGGTACTGTCCTGGTTCGTTCATAGGAACGAATGGTAAATTCCTGATCCCACTCCGCATCCCGAATCTGATTTATCATAAATTCCGGCATACTAAAGATTTTTTCTCCATAGGTCAGGCTTCGGGACAGGGTACAGGTTTTGCTCTCCCCGCTGCTGTTGGTAAATGTATACGTGCGGAAAGTATCCAGTATACGCAGGGTTTCCTTTTCCACATCATATTCCTGGGTAGTATACTCATAGGTACTGCCGGAATTGTCGGTAAAGGAAGCATAGGAAACATCAGTGACGATATGATATGTTTCCCCGCAGTCGGTAGTGGAAATGATTTTTTCCTTGCCATTGTATTCACCAAAGCTGTACTGCCGGAACAGTTTTTCCACATTGGTCATTTCATCCTTGCTGTTTTCCGGATTATCTTCAATGGTCAGAGTAACAATTTCCTTCTGCGTTTGTTCATCTGTTACCGCCTGGGCATAATAATTCACATCATCCCGATTAAAATAATATCGGAAGTTCAAACCGGTTTCTGTCTTACGGAATCGGCATACCAGGCCAAGCTCTTCGTCAAAATACAGCGTCATCAGGGCATTGCTTTCCTTGTTTTCCTTTCCTTCCCGCAGGCAGGAACTGAAGGACGGCTGAATTCCGGCTTTTTCATATTGCTCCAATGTATTTGCCGCATAAATCTGCTTCAAGGTAGGCATTCCTGCCATAGAGGCGCCGCTGCCGGAGCCAGAGCCTTTGGACTCCGCTGTTCCACAGCCTGCCATGGAAACCAGCATGCAGGACGCAAGTAGCATTGCACGGATTCTTTTCAATAACATACGATTTCTCCATCATGTTTAATTCCCGCAGGGTTGTACGGGTCTATGGGATATACTATCATATTTTACCCATAGATTCAAGGAATCAGCGAAAAACCGGTCAGAAAACTCCTGCCTGTTCCCATTGACAAACAGTATGCAAAGGTGTATAGTAACAAAAGTTATTCAGATTAGGGCGTATCTGAAAACAGACAGTTCGTTTGCACCATCCTGTCTATAAACAAAACCAGGGCTACTGTACGATGCATATCATCTGACAGCAGGCTCTGTGCGCCTGCTGTTTTTTCTATTTACCAAAGGAGTTTCTATGTATTATTTAAAAGCAGAAGCCAGCTTTGATGCAGCACATTTTCTTGCCCATTATCAGGGTAAATGCCATAACATTCATGGTCATCACTGGATTGTGGAAATGCGTATTTCCGGTACACAGCTTCAGACCACTGCACAGGAATATGGTATGCTGGTGGATTTTTCTCAGCTCAAACACGACCTGAAACAGATTGCAGATGAAATGGATCATACATTGATTTATGAAACCGGCACCCTGCGGGATACCACCCGGGCTGCTCTGGAGGAGGATGGCTTCTCTCTGACAGAGGTTCCCTTCCGTCCGACAGCAGAACATTTTGCAGAATATTTTTTCGGCCGCATGACAGACTGCGGCTATACCGTAGCAGAAGCAACCGTATATGAAACACCGAACAACTGCGCATCCTATACCGGAAAGGATGATTGAATGATGACACATTACCCTGTAGCGGAAACCTTTGTCAGCATCAATGGAGAAGGCACCCATGCGGGTCAGCTGGCAGTATTTATCCGGTTTCGCGGCTGTAACCTGCACTGTTCTTTCTGTGATACCATGTGGGTCAATCAGCCGGACACGCCGTACACCGGCATGACAGCAGAGCAGCTCTGTCAGAGGGTACAGGAAACCGGTGTAACCAATGTGACCATCACCGGCGGCGAACCGCTGCTGCAGCCGGACATTGCCCGGCTGCTTGCCCGGCTGGCAGAAACACCTGACCGGTATATTGAAATTGAAACCAATGGCAGTGTCAATCTTGCACCCTTTGTTTCCATCTCCCCATCGGTTTGCTTTACCATGGATTACAAGCTGCCCGGCAGCGGAATGGAAGCGCACATGTGTACCGATAATTTTGCCCTGCTGAAACCTCAGGACACAGTGAAATTTGTGGCGGGAAGCCGTGTCGATCTTGACCGCGCATTGGAAATCATCCGGGAATATGATCTGACCCATCGTTGCCATGTCTATTTCAGCCCGGTATTCGGCAGCATCGAGCCGGTGGAAATTGTGGAGTTTATGCTAGAGCATACGCTCAATGATGTCAACCTGCAGCTGCAGATGCACAAGATCATCTGGGACCCGGAAAAACGTGGCGTATAACCCACAGAAAAGGAAGGAAATTATGGCTATTGATACCAATGCAATCAAAGAACATATCCGTGGTATCCTGATCGCCCTGGGAGATGACCCGGATCGTGAAGGCCTGAAGGATACACCGGATCGTGTTGCCCGTATGTATAATGAAGTATTTGAAGGCATGAATTATACCAACGAGGAAATTGCCCAGATGTTTGGCAAAACCTTTGAGGATGAAATGGATTTTATCAGTGATTCCAAGGATGTGGTTGTGGTGAAGGACATTCAATTGTTCAGTTATTGTGAGCACCACATTGCACTGATGTATGACATGACCGCAACCGTGGCTTATGTTCCCAACGGCAAGGTCATTGGTCTGAGCAAAATTGCCCGCATTGCAGATATGGTCAGCAAACGGCTGCAGCTGCAGGAACGCATCGGTACCGATATTGCACAGATTATGCAGATGGTAACCGATTCCGAGGATGTCGGCGTGCTCATTCGCGGCAGCCACAGCTGTATGACCGCCCGGGGCATTCGTCAGACCAATGCGAAAACCACTACTACCACCCTGCGCGGTCGGTTCCGCACAGATTCCGACCTGCAGATGAGACTGTTCCAGTAAAGGAGTATCCTATGAAAGCACTTGTTTTATCCAGCGGCGGTGTGGACAGCACCACCTGTCTGGGTCTCGCCATTGAACGCTTTGGCAAGGAAAATGTGATTGCCCTGGCAATCACCTATGGACAGAAGCATACCAAAGAGGTGGAAGCTGCCGAAGCTGTCGCACGCTACTATGGCATTGAACTGCTGTCACTGGATTTGTCCACCATTTTCCGGTATGACACCAAATGTACCCTGCTGCAGGGTTCGGAGGAGGAAATCCCGGAGGAATCCTATGCGGAACAGCTGAAGAAAACCGACGGCAAACCGGTTTCCACCTATGTCCCCTTCCGCAATGGCCTGTTCCTTTCCTCTGCTGCCAGCATTGCCCTGTCCAAGGATTGCTCGGTTATTTATTATGGCGCACACAGTGATGATGCCGCCGGCAATGCCTATCCAGACTGCAGCGATGCTTTCAATCAGTCCATGAAATCTGCCATTGAAATCGGCAGCGGCAACCAGCTGACCATTGAAGCTCCCTTTGTCAACATGGCAAAGAAAGATGTGGTGCGGGAAGGCCTCCGGTTAAAGGTGCCCTATCATCTGACATGGAGCTGCTATGAAGGCGGTGACAAGCCCTGCGGCAAATGCGGTACCTGCCGTGACCGTGCAGCAGCCTTTGCGGCAAATGGTGTGGCTGACCCTGCAAGTAAGGAGGACTGAACAGATGGAAGGAAGAACCACAGAAGAAAAGCAGGGTATCACTCTGCTTGGCAATCAGAAAACCAAATATAAGGACGATTATGCACCGGAAGTGCTGGAAACCTTTGTGAACAAGCATCCGGATAACGATTATTTCGTCAAATTCAATTGTCCGGAATTTACCAGCCTGTGTCCGATTACCGGACAGCCGGATTTTGCCACCATTACCATCTCCTATGTTCCGGGAGAACGCATGGTAGAGAGCAAATCCCTCAAGCTGTACCTGTTCAGCTTCCGTAATCACGGTGATTTCCATGAGGATTGTGTCAACATCATCATGAAAGACCTGATTCGTCTGATGGACCCGAAATATATTGAGGTCTGGGGAAAATTCACTCCCCGCGGCGGCATTTCCATTGACCCGTACTGCAATTATGGCAAGCCGGGTACCCGTTGGGAAGAGGTCGCATGGAATCGTATGGCAAACCATGACCTGTACCCGGAAAAGATTGACAACCGATAATCGTTTCATTTACTGCAAAGCAAAAGACATGATCCTTTTCCTCCGGTTTTCGGAAGAATGGGAACCATGTCTTTTTTCGTAGATTAATCCTTTGGGATCACGCCGTATTGCTTCATCAGTTCAATGCGCTGGTTTCCGATTTTGACGCTCTCAGCAGCAGTATTTCCCGGCGTGTTTGCGGTTTCCTTCCGGTAATGCAGGATTCTGTCTGCCCATGCAACCGGCAGCAGAAACGGTTTCCGTTCCAGATACCGGTACCGGCCGGACAATGCCTTTGCCGAGGGAAAAATCGTCTTTAAAAGATGATTTCCGGCTTTTTTGCCTTTTTTCTGTGCAGATACTGCATTCAGCGTAATGGTACTGCTGTGCAGACGGCTCCGATTGGCGGAGCCATATACGCCGGAATCCAGCAGATCCTCCAGCATCGGCAATTCATCCACCTGTATCTCCTGCCACTGCTGCGGATAACAGGCTTTCACCGGGTCAAAGGTCAGATAACGGGAACCAATCCGGAACAGTGCCGCGGCAAACCGCTCTCCATGAATCGCTTTACATTGCTCTAATATCCGGAGCCAGTCTATCTGGCTGCCATATGCATTGGCATACAGCACAATATCACAGACCTGCCGGATACCAAAGCCGCTGTGCAGGAAGTGCTTAAAGGAATGGCACAGCAGATAAAACAAATGATCTGTATGATTCATGGACAGAATGGGGATGTCCTGAACCGGAATCTCTATGGCAGTATCATATGCCTGGGAAAAGAAACGGTTTAACTCGCCATAAGCTTCTGATTCCGGCGGAAACAGGCTTTTATGCAGTTCAATATAAATTGGGCTGTTCTGTTTTCCATAGGGCACTTCATATGCTATCTGGATATCCATATCCGGTTCGGATAAAACCATGCCATATGCCAGCATCACCTGATGGCACAGCGGAAACTGCTCCGGCGGTATCAGCAGATCCTCATCTCCTGACATGCGGCAATCCGGATTGGGATACAATTCCCTGACCAGAATGCCCTTTACCAGAATCGGTGTCACACCAGCTTTTCTGAGATGCTGATACAGCTGTAAAAACGCAGTGGTTTTCATGGTCTGCAGCATCACAGACTGCCGTGTGCGTTTTTTAAAAGGGATCAGCAGGGATTGTACTTTGCCTGCCGCCGGGCAGGCGTATACCGCTTCATATACCATTGGCAGGATATGGTGCGCATCCGCCAGGCGGAACAGCGCAATCCAGTCCTGAGGCTCCATCTCCTGGGTCCAGTCCACCTGTTCTCGTTTTAATGCAGCTCTGACTGCCTGTAAAAAATACTGACTGATTGAATCCATAGTACTCCTAATATCCTGTTTATGCCGGCGAAAGATCTGTGACAACAATTTCCGGTACATTATTGAACCGCGGCAGTCTTTCATTGTTTCCCAATCCGCTGGATAAAATCATTACTTTTTTCTGGTCACCGGAAGCATATATTCCTTTTTCCCTGCCGGGAAACCATCCTGCATCCGGTGCATATAACCCACCAATAAAGGGAATGCGAACCTGTCCGCCATGGGTATGTCCTGTCAATACACAGTCAATATCCCATTTACTGATACCGTCATTATAAATCCATGTAAATGGCATATGTGTCAATAAAATAGTATACTGATCGGTCTGCTGAAATGTACGTAAAAAAGCACATTCCTCTTCATCTGCTTCCTTGGTTTTCAAATACTCTTCCGGCGTACAATAGCCATAAATGCCGCCCAGACGGATGGACTGCCCTTTGACGGTAATATCCTGATACTTGTATTCCAGCACAGTTGCCCCTGCCTGTTCATACAAGGCTGTCAGATCGGTATGATATGTAGTTTCATACTGTACCTCATGGTTGCCATAGGAGACATAAACCGGTGCGATGGTACAGAGCTGGGAAATGGTTCCGGTTGCAATGTCCGTATCTTCTTCATCCGCATTCAGCAGATCACCGGTAATGACAATCAGATCCGGCTGCTGCTCTGCAACTTTTGCAGCCAGCTCTGTGTTGTTCTCACCAAAGGTACTGTTGTGCAAATCCGTAAGCTGCACCACCCGGACAGAATCTGACAGTTTCTCTGATGACAGCTCATATTGTGTGACGGTCAGCCCATGGGCGGAATGATACAGCTCATAGGCAGTAAATCCAGCAAGCAGTACCAGCAGACCAATCACGGTCACCAGAACAATTCGTTTCTTTGTTTTCATTGCAATACACTCCTGACAGAGAAAACTGTGGCTTCACAAGCAGGGTTACAGTCCCAGTCCCTCTATGGTATCTGCTACAACAGCAGCTTTATCAAATTCCTGTTCCATTTTGCTCCGCCCGGCAAGCCCCATATTTTTCCGTTTGTCTGCATCCATATGCAGTATCTGTTTCATGGCTTGATACAATGCTTCACCGTTGCCTGCTTCCACCAGCAAGCCGGAGGTTCCATTTTCCACCGCTTCCCGACAACCCGGAATATCACTGGTAATCAATGGCCTACCAGTCGCCGCTGCCTCCAGCAGTACATTGCTCATGCCCTCATGATAGCTTGGCAGTACGACACAATCCGCCGCCTGATAAAATGGCCGCGGTTCCTGCTGAAAGCCATGGAACCGCACAATTCCCCCACGTTCCAGCTGGTCTACGGTTTCCTTATATGCATCCTCAAAAAAGCCGACCAGATCCAGAACAAATTCTTCATGCTCCTGCTGCAGTCGTTTTACTGCGTAAAACAGCTCATCCATCCCTTTTTCCTTCATAATGCGGCCAAGATACAGGAAATGAACGGTTTTATTATGCGGATAGGGCTGCAGGGCATAATGCTCCAGATTGATGCCTGCTCCATGTAAAAGCTTCTGTTTTTCTGCCGGCATAATGTGTCTTTCCTGAAATGCCGCCGCATTCGCTTCATTCTCAAAAAAGACGGTGCGCACCTGCCGGAAGGCTGCCCGGTACAGCAGCGTAACAAATTGTGCCAGTCCCGGCTTCTGAAACGCCGTGCCCAATCCCTGCACATTGGCACAAAAAGGAATCCCCATTTTGCCGCAGAGCAGACCGGCATAA